>BNZQ01000010.1 GCA_026001225.1 Clostridia bacterium | reverse complement strand
CTTCAAGCGTTTGGCGATGCGGACGACTTTTATATCAGCGGGTCTTGCGTTCCGGCGGGCAGGATGCATTATACCTACAAATTGGCAAAGCAACAATAACGAATAAACATGGATTTAATTAAGATTTTAAAATCCGACCTTAAAGAGTATACGAGTATACCGTTTTGGAGTTGGAATAATGAGCTTGACGAGGCCGAGCTTATCAAACAAATCCGCGCGTTCAAATCGCAGGGAATCGACGGCTTTATTATGCACGCCCGCACAGGTCTAAAGACCGAATATTTGAGCGAAAAATGGTTTGATTGTATTGCCGCTTGCCTAACGGAAGCGCGCCAGTCGGATATGCAAGCGTGGGTGTACGATGAAAACGGCTGGCCGAGCGGATTTGTCGAGGGGCGGTTGCTGAAACCCGGCAATTACGCGCAATACCTTACTTACGACGGTAATGCCGTACATCCTCACGACCATTTATCTTTTGCGGATATTTTAGATAAACGGGTTGTAGAGCAGTTTATCGTCGCCACTCACGAGGAATATTACAAGCGGTTTAAAGACAGCTTCGGGCGCGAACTTGCAGGGTTCTTTACCGACGAGCCACAATATTTTCGCTATAATACGGCATATTCGCGGGTGTTGCCCGCCGAGTTTAAGAAAGCATACGGCGAGAATATAGAGAACGGGCTAAAATATCTTTTTGTCGGCGGTGAGGAATCTAAGCTGTTCCGTTATAAGTATTTTTCTTTACTCAATAAGCTGTATACCGAAGTTTTTTATAAGCGCGTTTACGATTGGTGCGAGAGGCACAATTGTAAGCTGACGGGTCATACCATTGAGGAAAAGCGTATGCATTATCAGCTTTGGTGCTGTGCGGGAGCTATGCCGAGTTATGAGTATGAGCATATTCCCGGCATTGACTTATTGGGTCGCGGTATTGATTACGCCATAGTACCTAAACAGGCAGGCAGCGTGGCGCAGCAACTGGGCAAAAAACAGGTTTTAACAGAAACTTTTGCTTGTAGCGGTTGGGACACAACGCCGCGCGAACTGCGTCGTATGGCCGAATTTCAGTATGTAAACGGCGCCAATATGATGTGTCAGCATTTGGCTTCGTACAGCTTAAAAGGGCAGGGGAAAAGCGATTATCCGCCCTCGTTTTCGATGCATAATGCATGGATAAACCAATCCAAGCCGTTTAACGATTATTTTAAACGTCTTTCGTATATATTGTGCAATACAAAAGAATGTGCCGATATATTATTTATTCATCCTATACGCTCGGCGTATATGACTTATCAACGCGAATCCGATTATGAGAGCATTAAACAAATAGAAGACGCTTTTGTGGAGCTAACTCAAAAGCTGTCGGTACGAGGCCTGCAATACCATTACGGCGACGAATGGATTTTGCGGAAATACGGCAGGGTTGAAGGTAACGAGATTATTGTAGGCAACTGTAAATATTCACACGTTATTGTGCCGCAAATGGAAAGCATGGAGAGTTCGACCGTCAAACTGCTTAAAGCGTTTACGGCGACGGGCGGTAAGCTGTGTTTTACGGATAAGCCGCCTATCAGAGAAAACGCCGTTTTCCAAGATACGGGGCTTATCGGCAATTGTTCTTTGGACGAAATAAACTCCGCGTTTGCGCTCGAAGTAAAAGGCGGCGATATATCCGTTTGCCGCAGAACGGGCGATATAGGTGAATTTTTATACATTGTCAACTTATCCGAAACGGAAAAATCCGAGGCGGTATATAGTGGCGGCTATAAAATTATTGATTTAGAAAATACGGAATTGAAGGACGGCTTAACGCCGCTTACAATACCGCCTATGTCGTCGGCCATGTTGAAATTAGAGCCAAACGCAAAACTCGTTAAAGCGGCGGCTTATAAAGAAACTGATGTAACGGATAGATTTGCCTTTGTTTCGGCGGACAACAATACCTTAACGCTGGACTTCGCGCGGTACAGTAAGGACGGCAAAAGCTGGTCGCCGCCGTATTATGTGCAATATATAAACGAGGTGCTTATTAAAGAAAACCACAACGGCGAATTATGGCTTAAATACGAATTTGCGGTTCAGGATATACCGCAAAGGGCAACCGTCAGATTTGAGCAAAACAAAAATGTCTCAACGTCGCTTAACGGCAAAAAGTTTAAAGCGATACAAAGCGCTTGGGATGTGTTCTTTTGCGAATACGACGCCGCTGCGGGGCTAAAAACGGGCGTCAACGAATTGGTAATGCGGTTAGAGTATTATCAAATGCCGTATGTGAGGCCAACTCTATATGACCCCGCCGTAATGGAATCGCTGAAAAACTGTCTTGCGATTGATACCGAAATTGAAAGCGCGTATTTAATAGGGGCTTTCGCCGTCAATGAGAAACGCGAAATCACTGCGGCGGGCGTGGTGAAGGGAACGGCGGAATTGCAAAAACAGGGCTTTCCTAATTTCGCAGGCGCGGTTACATTTCAGGGCGAAGTAAATATAAAAAATGTCGGACAATATGCGGCGATTAAGCTTGACGGACGTTATATGACGGCGGCGGTCAGTGTGGGCGGTAAATATGCGGGTTTAGTCGTTTTGGGCAATACCTTAGAACTAACAAAGTATCTAAAAAAAGGCTGCAATAAAATAAAAATAAAAATAACCTCATCCATGCGCAATATGTTAGGACCGCACCATTATGCTCCCGTTTTCGAACCAAAGAATGTGGGACACTATCAATTTAATTTTCGCGGTTCATGGAAGGACGGACAATCCGAGCATTTCACACCGGAATATAATCTTGTAAAATTTGGGCTTGACAAAATAACCTTGTTAGAATAAAAGGCGAAATAGCGGAAATCTGACATAAAATAGAATTGCGCGAGGTTTGCGGAGGTGGCGGACGCGGTGGAATAACGATGCACAAAAACATTGCCGTCTTTTTTTGTACCTTAAAAAATTGAGGAAAAGCTTTTGATTGTGCTCAACTATATTTACCGAACGAAAAATGGAGGCATATATGGCGGGCGATAAAAAGAGTGCGGTACGCATATTTGAAGAAAAACAGGTTCGCGGTGTTTGTGACGATGCCGCCGAGAAGTGGTGGTTTTCGGTTGTTGATATAATCGGCGTTTTAACGGAGCAGCCGACGCAACGGGGAGCAAGCAATTATTGGGCAAAATTAAAGGAGCGGCTGAGAAGCGAAGGAAGTGAAGTGCTGACCAATTGTCAGCAGTTGAAAATGCTCGCGCCGGACGGGAAAAATCGTTTGACCGACGTTGCCGACACCGAGCAGATTTTACGGCTTATACAATCTATTCCGAGTAAAAAGGCCGAGCCTTTCAAGATGTGGCTTGCAAAAGTAGGTAACGAACGTATTGACGAAGCAATCAATCCCGAACTTACCATCTGACGGATACAGGGCGATCCGAACGACAAGGAATATCAGCGGAAAATCATTGACAACTTCGTTTTCATGGTGTATATTTATGAGGAGAACACGGTGGTTTACCTCAACCTAAAAGGCGGCAAAGAGGTTATGCGTGTGGGTTTGGACGATACCGGCAAGGCTTTACAAGGCGGTTTATCGGTTCGAACTCCATCGTCCCCGCTCCACCAAATCCAAATAATCCGAACCACTTGATCGTTGGCGACGGGTGGTTCGGGTTTATGGTCTATCTGAAAGATTTAGACTGAAAACGGACAAAAAAAGCGGCGGGGATTGGAATAAACAATCCCCGCCGCTTTGCTGTTTCTTCGGGGGCGACGTTTGCGCTTATCCCGAACGGTGTCCTGATGAATACATCAAGGACTTTCAATTATTTTTATTAAGTTGTGTATTCAGTTTCTTGTCACAGTTGGCTTTCCATTCGGAAAATTCGCGTTGACCCTCCTCGCTTCGGTAAAAGTTGAGAATGGCGGGCAGGAACGCTCTGGCAAGCGCGTCAATCTCGTATTGCGGGATTGTGACGCCGCTTTTGTCCGGCTTGTCCGCTTTCGATTCCCCAAAGTCGGTTTGATTGTTCCTATTCAATTTTGTATTCAGTTTTTCGTTGGTGTTGTCGCTCATCTGATCCCTCGATTTTTACCGTCCCCCCGACGGGCGATTGATTTTGCCTATTCAATTTTCATATTCAGTTGTCGTATTCAGTTTTGATTTTCCCTATACGGTCGCCCTCCTTTCCTTGGATTTGTAATGATTGTGCGCGGTTGCTCTTTTCGGCAATCACATATTACGCATCTTCTTCCTCCTGTATCCCGCCCGCTTGCAAAAACAATTCTTTCAGTTGAATCAGCAAGCCGATTTCGTGGTTAATATCGCCGACGAGCCGCAAAACCGACGACGGGCTTTTTTTGAGATAAATCTCTACGCACTCCGCCGTAAGATCACGATAGTGATATTTTGCCCAATAAGCGTGGTGAAACAGCAGGTAGCGGTCGTTATCCGCATCCTTTTTATTTGATACATAGTAGTAAAAATCGCGACCTTGAAAAGTTGGTTTGGAAAGCACAAGTGCAATCTTTCTTTCCGCTGATAGAGGAGCGCCGTAATTTTTATATTGAGAAATATAATTCCCAATTGGCAAAGGCCATTAAAAAATTAGACATTAGAGGAAAGAACACGGGTGACAGAATTGACAATCCATACGATTTGGAAGTAGGACAAATACTATATTGTTATAGTCAAAGAGAGGTACAGTTGGCAAACTCAAATGAAGGGCAAGAACTTCGATTTTTGCGCGATGCGCGTAACGCGTTGGCTCATATAGAAGTATTAACTTCAGACATGATAAGTCGATTGTTAGATATTTCAGAATTATAAGGAGGCGGTGAGTTTCTTATAGAACTTAAAGATAGCGCGGAGAGAATTGAACTTTATAGAAAGTTATTGCGGCAACCAAAAGGAAAAAAACCAAAGTTTTAGGATGTTGTTCTTTTTGATTGCACCAAGAATTATAGCAGAGTCTCGCAAATAATCTCGTAACTCATCAAGTTTTTGTGTTCGGCTACTATACGGATCGGGCAACCAACCAAAGGATTGCCATCGTCTTAATCGGCGGTGGCTTTTCTTTTGCCGCCGAGCCGTCAAATTGCCTGCAATTTGCAAGGGTGAGGATAGCGCAAGCGGCGCAACCCGCCAAAGAGGCGAGGTTTGGGGTAAGGATGATTTTCTCGCAACAATGAATGCTATTGTTCCTTGGGCTAACTTAGTTGCGCTCATCAAGCCTTTCCCAATAACAAGCTTCGGGAATATCACAAGTATCGGAAAAGGTGTTCTACAGCCTCTATAAATTATTTTTGTAAACGCCGTTTGCGATTGTTTTGTTGCCCGCCGTCATTGTTCCTCCGGTTTTTGTAAAAGTTCCGTTAAAATCTACATTTTCGTTGCCTTTTACTATAACTGTTCCGCCACTCATTGTTATGTTGCCGTTACTGTCAAGCCCGTCACCTTTTGCGGTCACAGTCAAAGTTCCGCCAGTTATATTAAGCAACCCATTTATTACGGTTTCGCCACCACCTTGATTTCCGCCTTTTCCGCCCATACCACCACGACCAGTTGAATTTTGTGTTGCCGAATTATCGCTACCATTTGAAATATTAACGCCGTCATCTGTGGCGGATATTGTAATATTTCCACCTTTGATATTTATGTTTAGTGCCTCTAACCCCTCATAACAATTTGAGATTTTAATTGTGCCATTGCTGATTTCAAGTGTTTGTTCTGCGTGAAAACCGTCATCGGCGGTTGCAATAATAAATGTGCCGTTATTTATGGTAATAAAACCGTCACTATGAACGCCATCGTCTTGTGAATTTATATTAAAATTACCACTATCTATTGTAATAAAAGTTTCCGCCTTTAACCCTTTCGCCGAAATTGTGCTGTCCGTGATTTTTGTTGTATAGCCACCCCTTGTAATTATTTTCATTGTAGCATTTGATATTGTTAAACTTGTTCCTGCGTCTATACCATCATTATTTGTAGCAATTTCAAAACTTCCGCCAGTAATATTTATATAGCCAACGCTTGCGTCCGTTTCGTCTATTTCGCTTTTAATGCCGTCCTCGTTTGAGCCAATATAAAATGTGCCACCCGAAATTTCTATACTGTCATTGCCTTTAATTGCGTTGTTATTTGCAAGGATATTGTATGTTCCGTCGCTTATCGTAAGGTCGCCTTTTGAACCTATGCCATTATTTGCCGCTCCATTCACATAAAGAGCGCCAGACCCCGCAAGTGTCAAACTTTGACGAATACAAAGCGTTGCATTTGCGTTTTCGTCACTATCAAAGCCTTGGACGAAACTTGTCCCGCTTGTTAAATAATTAACACTACCATTCGCCAAAATAATATTCACATTTGATTTTTTAAGGCAAACGATACTTGCGTAATTGTCGCTTGTTATACTCGCACCATTAAGAATTAAAGTCACATCAAGGCTCTTTTTGGTTATTGCAACAAAGCCTTTCGCTGTTGTTCCCGTTATTAAATATGTGCCATTTGCTGTAATTTCCGCCACCGTGCCATAAGTAGCATTGTTTGCCGTGAGCGTATCAAAATCTATTGTGGAAGTCACACTTTGCGTGTATGTGCCAACAACAGCGTTTCCTTGTGGAGCAGTAGGGATATTTGACGGAACAGTAGTAGACGGATTGCTTGGTTGCTCAATTACAATAGGGTTGTTATCGCTTGGCTTTTGCGTGGTTGGACTTCCACAAGCCATCAAGGTCAACGCCCCCATTGTTGCCATAACTCCGCACAAGAATGTTTTGATAATATTTTTCACGATTGTATAATCTCCTTTTTCAAGTTAGAAATTATACGCTCACATTATTAGCATGTTGGCTGTCTAACACTAATTATTATACTACAAAAACCGGTTATTAGCAAATAGTTTTTTACGGCATCTATGGCTGAACAAAATCCGTGAGATTTCATATCACCTACTTTTCGGGTGATACAAAATGTCGAATACATTCGATATTTCATATCATCTTGCCATCAAAATGATTGGCTTTGTCTGAACGGCAGAGCCTTTCTTTTTGCTTTTTTGAGGGAATTTTGCCCGGTTTTAGCGGTTTTTCGCTTTATTTTTACGCCGAGCAGATTTTTAGACTTTCCGACTTGACAGACTATATCAAGAACGGGATTTGAACCCTTGCAAAATTTGCCCCGAAATACCGCCTTGACAGGGGTGCAGACGGCGGGGATTTGAACCTTTTTAGAGCAAATTGCATTCTTCAAGGCAGTTAAAAAGCCACCGGACTTCTTGAAACGGTGGCTTTAATTATGTTTAGACAAATAAGCGGAGCGGATGAAAAAGTCGATAAAAAAATTTTCGTTTTCGCCACCCGTTTACTCCGGACTTCGTTTAATTTATGCGATATCTTTGGTCTGCCCTCTATAATTGGCAGGGCAGATACGCCAAAGGAGATTTATTAAATATGAACGAACAAACGATACTCGGCGATTTTTTGGACTGGTGGGTGGAAACCGCAATCAAAGTGAATGTGCGGTTAAACACTTACACCGCATACCGGGGGTACATCGACAACCACATCAAACGGCTGTTAGGCGGTAGTCGGCTCGGTGAAATAAAGCCCATGACAATACAGCAATTTGTCCACGCGCTAAGCACGGATGAAAGGGGGCTTGCCGCAAAGTCGGTTAGGGTTATTGCCTCGATGCTGTCAAGCGCGCTCGAATGCGCCGCCGACTACGGGTACATACCCAAGAATCCGTGCGTCAGAATGCGGTTACCAAAAGTGATAGAAAAGGAAGTCGAGGTGTTCACGCGAGACGAGCAAAGCAAGATTGAATATGCGGCGGAGCGGTCGGGGGACGCGCGAACGCTCGGAATCGTAATCAGCCTTTACACGGGCTTACGGCTCGGTGAGTTATGCGGGTTGCGGTGGGAGAATATCGACTTTGAAAACAAGACTATGACAATCAAAAAATCGCTCAACCGCATCGAAAATAAGAGCGGCGGCAAGAATAAAACGGTCATGCTTGAACAAGAACCGAAAACGGCAAACGCAAAACGCATAATTCCGCTTATGGATATTCTCTGCGAAATGCTCAAAAAAGCCAAGACGGAGAGCAGCGGTCCGCATGTTATTTCGATGCCGGACGGACGGTATGTGAATCCCAGAACGCTGCAAATGATATACGCAAAACTGCTCAAAACCGCAAATGTTCCGTATTACAAGTTCCACGCGACACGGCACACATTCGCTACGCGGGCAATCGAAATCGGAATGGACATAAAAAGCGTGAGCGAGATTCTCGGACACGCCAACGCAACGATAACGATAAACCGATATGTTCACAGCCTGACCGAGCAGAAAATAAAGGGAATGAGTATGCTGAACGAGTATTTCCGCAACAAAAAAGCGGCTACTATTTTTTAGCCGCCGACTTCGTATAGTTAGTATATGTACGAAGTTTTCGGGCGAAGAATCTTGGGAAACCCGTTCTAAAAATGGAAATCGGCGAAAAATTGCCCGTTGGACAAGGTTGACCGACGGATACAACATTGTCCGATGAAAAATTCCCCTCTCCGAGGGGTGCCGCCGACAGGCGGCGGGGTGGTTACGTAAAATTTATAGAATTATACTTGTCAAAAGGCGAGTTTTGGTGTATAATTAAGTATAAATTGTTTCGTACATATACTAACTGTGCTTAGGCAGGCGGCTTAGTCGGTTATGCTACGAGTCGTAGTAGTTACATTAGTATTACAAATTGCTATGCCACGGGCGATGTAACGGCTACACCCAATGGTTCTGGTTCTTCTTATGCAGGCGGATTAGTCGGTTATATTCCGGGTAGTGGAAGTATTACAAATTGCTTTGCCACGGGCAATGTAAGCGCAACTTCAAATCAACCCATTACCAACGTCGGCGGTTTGGTGGGATATGTATCCGGCGGCACCGTAACAAACTGCTACCGCTACGAGGGGCAGATTTTCTATCGGCAGCAATCGAACGGCACATTTGATACGGCGAACGAACACGCGGGCGATTTAGTTTCTTTATCCGACCTTAACGGTGCGGATTTCTATGCAACTGCACTGGGTTGGAGTAGCGACATTTGGGACTTCGGCGACTTGGATTTTGAAAACGGCAAAATGCCCACGCAATAAACCACTCCCCGGGTGCAAGAAGGATTAAAAATAGTGCCGAAAATCACAACACGCGAAATACAATCACTGATATATGAACTCGGTAAGGAACTGGGGTTTAGATCCGTTAAGGAAGAGCGGCTGCACGGGCGGGAAACCTACGCGCCAGTTTATGACGTAGTTTGGTATTTGGATATGGCCAAATATTTCAAGTTGGACGGACTTGAAAAACTGTTTGAGAAGGACACAGGTCTGTTTGAACGCCTGAAAACGCTACCCTTTGCGGGATTTGAGATAAGCCCGTGAAGTTTATAATGCAACATATTGCGTAATCAAACGTCTAAAATCCGTGAGATTTCATATCACCTACATATAAGGTGCTACATAATCTCATAATTATGAGATTATGTAGCACCGCGCCATCAAAATGATTGGCTTTGTCTGAATGACAGAGCCAATTTTCTTGTCAAGGTAAAACCACCAGCTATGCTGGTGGAAGTTAAAGCTTAAGCTATGCGCAAGAAAGAGAGAAATAGGTAATAACAACTTAGAAATGATGGGCAGAGAGAATTGGAAAGAACGAACTGCTTTGAGCAGTCGTGGGGCAACTGGTGCAAGTGCCAAATATTCGAGCGCGAGTAGCGCGGCCGGTACCATGCCCTTATAGGGCTTAATCAAGCCACCGGCTCAGCCGGTGATACTTGACTTTTTTAAGAGGTATGATATAATGTAGAATATGAGGAGGACTGATTATGAAAAAAGTTAAAGACAAACAGATTTTGGTGGGAGCGGACTTTGCCGGATTTCCGCTGAAAGAGGCGGTGGTCAAACATCTGAAGGCCAAGGGCTGGACGGTTACGGATATGGGCGTAAGGTCGCTCGAGGAAACCGATACCGATCTCATGTTCCACAGAATAGGCTTGCGCGTAGGCTCGCTGATCTCCGAGGGCGAATTTGAAAGAGCGCTTTTATTTTGCGGTACGGGCATGGGGATTCATATCGCCGCGAGTAAATGTCCGCGCGTTCACGCGGGCGTAGTGGAAAGCGTGCCCGCTGCGCTCCGCGCGATAACGGGAAACGGCGTCAATGTTTTGGCAATGGGCGCGTTTTATGTCGCGCCTCAAATGGGTTGCGACATAGCGGACGCTTACCTGAATGCGGAACTCGGCAGCGGCTACGAGTGGTGGAGGAATTTTTACGAGTTCCACAAATTGGCCATAGACGAATTGAACGCCTTCGATTATGCCGAATACAAGAAAAACGGTTTCAAAATCCGGCATTTGGGCGATTATGAAATAAAGCTTGAAACCAAACCTGAAAAGAACTGAAAGGAACGGGGAGATTTATGAAAACCGACGGAGAAATTTTTGAAAGCGAAAAAAACGTTTTAGGGATCGAGCTGGGCTCTACGCGGATCAAAGCCGTTTTGCTGAACGCCCGGCACGAAACGCTCGGCACGGGCGAGTACGAGTGGGAAAACACATACCTCGATACGATTTGGACATACGGCGTAGAGGATGTTTGGAAGGGCGTGCAGAGCTGTTACGCCGATCTGAAGCGGAAAATAAAGGACAAATTCGGCGTATGCCTTAAAACCTTCGGCGCGATCGGCATCAGCGCGATGATGCACGGATATATGGTTTTTGACAAAAGCGGCGAATTGCTGACGCCGTTCCGCACATGGCGCAACAACAACGCCGCGGGCGCGGCGGAGGAGCTGACCGCGCTTTTCGGCTATTCCGTTCCGGCGCGGTGGAGTATAGCGCATCTGTATCAAGCGATCAAAAGCGGTGAAAAACATGTCGGGAATATAGAATTTCTCTCGACTTTGGCGGCTTATGTCCATTGGCGGCTGACGGGGCGAAGGGTCGCGGGGGTGGGCGATGCGTCGGGAATGTTCCCGATCGATTTCGATACGAAGCAATACGACAGGAAAGCGGCGGAAAGGTTCGATTGTAAAACCCGCGGCACGGAGTTTAACCATGCTATATTGGATGTTTTGCCGCAGGTTTTACTTGCGGGCGAGAACGCCGGATATTTAACGACAGAGGGCGCGACGTTGTTGGATCCGTCGGGCGACTTGGAAGAGGGCATTGCGTTTTGTCCGCCGGAGGGCGACGCCGGTACGGGAATGGTGGCGACAAACAGCGTTAAAAGGGGCACGGGCAACGTGTCGGCGGGAACGTCTATTTTCAGTATGGTTGTGCTGGAAAAGGGATTGACCCGTACATATCCCGAGATCGATATCGTAACGACGCCCGACGGCAATCCCGTCGCTATGGTGCATTGTAACAACTGTACCTCCGAAATAAACGCGTGGATCGCTCTGTTTGAGGAGTATACGCGGCTTTTCGGGATAACGCCGGACAAAAAAGAAATATTCGGCAAGCTGTTTGAAAGCGCGCTCGGCGGCGACGCCGATTGCGGCGGCGTCGTAGCGTATAATTATGTGTCGAGCGAACATATAACAAGGATTGAGGAAGGACGGCCTATGCTTGTCCGCACGACCAGCAGCAAATTCAATCTTGCAAATTTTATGCGCGCCGAGCTTTATTCGCTGTTCGCAACGCTGAAAGTCGGTTTAGATATTTTGCAAAAAGGCGAGGGCGTCAAAATCCGTTCTCTGTACGGACACGGCGGCGTATTTAAAACGAAGGGCGTTTGCCAAAGATTCTTGGCGGCGGCGACCGACTCGCCCGTTACCGTTATGGAAACGGCAAACGAGGGCGGCGCGTGGGGTATGGCGGTGCTCGCGCGGTTTATGTCGGAAAAGGCAAACGGTCGGCTGACGCTGGCCGGATACTTGGACGACACGGTGTTTAAGGACGCAAAGGGCAGCGTATACAAACCGGAGAAAGAGGATGTCGCGGGATTTGAACGGTATATGCAAAATTTTGTGAGCGGGCTGGCGATTGTAAAGGAAGCCGTCGCAGCGTTGGGAAACCAAAAGGCGGGTAAGGAATGTTAGAACAACTGAAACAAAGTGTATTTGCGGCGAACCTCGCGTTGGTCAAGCACGGCTTGGTGCTGTTCACATGGGGCAACGTCAGCGCGATAGACCGCGATAGCGGGCTTATTGTCATTAAGCCGAGCGGCGTCGCCTATGAAAGGATGACCGCGGACGATATGGCGGTCGTCGATACGGACGGGAAACGCGTCGAGGGCAAGCTGAGTCCGTCGAGCGATACGCCGACACACATAGAGTTATACAAGGCTTTTCCGAAGATCGGCGGCGTGGTGCATACGCACTCGACGTTTGCGACCGCCTTCGCGCAGAGCGGCAGGGCGATCGCGTGCTTCGGCACGACGCACGCGGATTACTTCCGCGGCGCGATCGCGTGTACGCGCGCGCTGACAAAGGCCGAGATGGAAAAGGACTACGAACGAAATACCGGACTTGTGATCGCGGAGGCGTTTAAGGGCGGGGATTACGCCGCTTGTCCCGCCGCGCTCATAAAATCGCACGCGCCGTTTGTGTGGGGCAAGGATGAAAACGAGGCGGTACACAACGCGGTGGTGTTGGAGGAGATAGCGAAAATGGCGTACCTTACGCAAACGCTGAACCCTAAGGCCGAACCGGCCGACGGGCATCTGCAAGACAAGCATTATTATCGAAAGCACGGTGCAAACGCGTATTACGGACAAAAATAATCAGGTTCTTTCAAAATTTTTGTGACTTAGGAGGTCATCGGTATCAATATGAAAAACAAGACGGTTTACTTTATCACGGGCAGTCAGGATTTGTACGGCGAGGAAACCTTGCGCCAAGTCGCGGCGGACGGTAAGGTCATCGCGGACTACCTCAATCGGGCGAGCGGCAACCCCGTTACGTTCGTCTATAAGGACGTGGTGAAAAATTCCGCGCAGATAGAGGCGGTATGCAAGGCGGCGAATAACGACGGCGCTTGCGTCGGCGTCATCGCGTGGATGCACACGTTTTCGCCCGCCAAAATGTGGGTACACGGCTTGCTCGCACTGCAAAAGCCGCTGTTGCACCTGCACACGCAGGCAAACGAGAAGCTCCCGTATGAAAGCATCGACATGGATTTTATGAACCTCAACCAAGCGGCGCACGGCGACCGTGAGTTCGGGTTTATAGGCTCGCGTTTACGGTTGCGCCGCAAAGTCGCGGTCGGTTACTACAAGGACGAAACGACGCTCGCAGAGGTGTTCGCGTGGGCGCGGTCGGCGGCGGCTTTCGCGTTCTCGCGTACGCTGAAGGTGGCGCGTTTCGGCGACAATATGCGTTCCGTGGCCGTCACGGAGGGCGACAAGATAGAGGCGCATGTCAAGCTGGGCTGGACGGTCGATTACTACGGCGTCGGCGATTTGACGGCGGAGATCGGCAAGGTGACGGCAAAGGAAACCGACGCGCTGTATGCCGAGTATAAAACACTGTACGCGATAAATACGCCCGACGTCGACGCGGTCAAGGAACAAGCGAAGTACGAAATAGCGATAAAACGGTTTTTGGATGCGGGCGGCTATAAGGCGTTTACGACCAACTTCGAGGATTTGCACGGTTTAAAACAGTTGCCCGGTCTTGCGGTGCAACGGCTTATGGCGCAGGGGTACGGCTTTGGCGGCGAGGGCGACTGGAAAACCGCCGCGCTGGACGCGGTGTTTATGTACAGGAGCGACGGTTTAAAGGGCGCGACGGGTTTTATGGAGGACTACACCTACGACCTCACGGCGGGCAAGGAGTTGGTTCTCGGCGCGCATATGCTGGAAGTCAGCCCGGCCTTTGCCGCGACGAAGCCCGCGATAGAGGTTCATCCGTTGGGGATAGGCGGTAAGGACGCGCCCGCGCGCCTCGTGTTCGACGGCGTAACGGGCGACGGCGTCGCCGCGACGATCGTGGACATGGGCGGACGTTTTCGCCTGATCGCGGCGGAAATAGAGTTGGTCAAACAACCGCAACCGATGCCGAAGCTGCCCGTGGCGCGCGTTATGTGGAAATTAAAGCCCGACTTCAAGACGGGCGCGGCGGCGTGGATTTACGCGGGCGGCGCGCACCACACCGTGGTCACGACGCAAAGCGGAACCGCCGACTTTATCGACTTTGCCAAAATGTGCGATATAGAACTCGTGAGTATTAACGGCAAAACGGACATCCGCGCTTTCGAGAATAAATTGCTGCTCGGCGACGCCGTGTGGAATATCCGCGCGGCGAGGTGACAGGGCGGGGGAGTCCGACTCCTCGGGCAAGCGCGGTTTATGCGTTTGCCTGAGGAGGTTTGCCGTTTTCCTTGTTTTCAAACAGAACGGAAAAAACGATGCCTTGGGCGTAATCGCCGAAATTCTTGCCAAAAAGAGTGAGGCCGCCGCGGTTGACCGCGTTCCTCGGCGCGCCGAGGACAAAGGAAATATCCGAACGGTAATCGATGTTCAGATCGCCGATCGTAACGTCGGAAATTTTCAAGCCGTCGATAAAAGTGCCTTTGGCGTTGACCGAGAGCAGCTTCAACTGGCCGTACTGGCCCAAATTGGGGAACCACCATTTGGGGGTGAAAAGGCCCCGCCGGTCGTTGAATTCCCCGGGGGAGGTCCAATAGCCGAGAGCGACGCCGTTGATGGCGAAGTGAATATCGGAGGGGAAATGCTCGGAATAGCCGGGCGCCTCGCTGGCGATCTCCATGGAAATTTGTAATTCCACGGGATTTTCGCTGGCGCGCAGGCTGTTGGGGATTTTGTACTCCAAAAATCCGTCGGTCAGCCAGATCAGTTCGGCGTCGAACCGTTCGGGAAAGGCGAAGTAGCGCGGGTCGTCCAAAATGCCGATGATTTTTTGCGCGGTGACTAAGCCGCAGGTCGGAACCACCTCGTAGTTGGAATAGTGCCCGATGCGGATTTCAAAGGCGTGGCTGTTGACCGCCGCGCCCACCGTTCCGTCCATCTCGAGCAGTACTTTTCTGTTTTTGATCGAGCAGACCTTTTGCATACCGCGCGTACCCGATTCGTGCGTGATAGCGATGATCCCCGCATCCTCTAATTTTTTGATATGCATCGTGAGGGCGCTGTTCGTCAGATGAATTTCCTTTGCCAATTCGTTGATGTTCGTGTTTTTCGTCAATAAAAACTTGACGATATCCAATCGGACCTTTGAGCTCAGAGCTTCGGCGATCGTGTAAATTTCTTCAAAATTTCCCGTATGCAACATAAACGCTCCCTTTCTTTCGTTTATTATATAGAATAAACGTATCCTGTTTTGTTTATTATACATAAACATTGAATACAAGTCAAACGGATTGAATTAATTCAATAAAAATGTCGAGATTATTTTTTTCGATTGGGTATTGACAAAATTCGAAATCCGTGATAATATATATCTACACAAAGATTTAATATTACACATAAATATTGAACAAACGGACAAAGCTAAAAGCGCGGAGACGAAGAAGATGGAGAAAATTAAAATTTTTGCCGATAAGAACCTTTCGATCGGCGTCGTGGAAGACAAGGTGTTCGGCTCCTTTTTGGAGCATCTCGGACGCGCCGTTTACACGGGCATTTACGAACCGGGACATCCCGGGGCGGATAAAAACGGTTTCCGCAGCGACACGGCCGCTCTCATTAAGGAATTAAACGTGCCGGTTATTCGCTATCCCGGAGGCAATTTCGTTTCGGGCTATAACTGGCGGGACGGCGTCGGCCCTAAAAATTTGCGGCCGCGGAGACTGGATTTGGCTTGGCGCACAACGGAAACCAATCAATTCGGCACCGACGAGTTCATGAAATGGTGCGGTCTGTACGGGATCGAGCCGATGATGGCGGTCAATTTGGGAACCGGTTCGATCGCGGAGGCGCAGGCCTTGACGGAATACTGCAATTTCCCCGCGGGCACGCAATTATCCGATATGCGGATCGCCAACGGAGCCCAAAAGCCCTACGGCGTCAAATACTGGTGTTTGGGCAACGAGATGGACGGGCCGTGGCAGATGGGGCACTTATCGGCCGAGGATTACGCCAAAAAGGCGCTCGAGGCCGCGAAGCTGATGCGGCTGACCGACGAGAGCATAGAGTTAATCGCCTGCGGCAGCAGCAACATAGACATGCCCACCTACCCCGATTGGGATCGGACGGTTTTGGAATACCTCTACGACGACGCGGACTATATATCCATGCATCAATATTATTACGGCAACGGCAGCGACGCGGATTTTTTCGCCAGCTACAAGCGCATGGACGACTTTATCCGCACGATCAAAGCCGCGTGCGACCTCGTGCGGGCGAAGAGGCGTTCTTCTAAACTCATGAAAATCAGTTTCGACGAATGGAACGTGTGGTATCAGAAGCGGGTCAAACTGAAGGATTGGGAGGAAGCGCCGGAAATTTTAGAGGATATTTATTCCTTAAAGGACGCGCTGGTGTTCGGCGGCCTGCTGAATACGCTGATCAATAACTGCGATCGGGTCAAAATGGCCGCGCTGGCGCAGCTTGTGAACGTGATCGCGCCGATTTTTACGGCTAAGGGCGGCGCGGCGATCCGTCAAACTATTTTTTATCCGTTCAAGCTGGCGTCGTTGTACGGGCGCGGGCGCGCGCTGACGACGATCAATACGTCGCCCTGCTTCGACAGCAGCTACGGGCAAGCCAAATTTTTGAGCGAGAGCGTGGTGGAGAACCGCGACGGCTCGGTGTCCGTTTTCTGCGTCAATTATTCCGAAAAGCCCGTCCAAGCCGAGATCGAGTTGCGCTCGTTCGGAGCCTTAAAGGCGACCGAGCATAAGGTGCTGAGCGGCAGCGATTTGGACGCCGTGAATACGTTTGCCCATCCCGACGCCGTAAAGCCGGCGGACATAGAACCGGCGGCTTTCAAGGACGGCGTCATGCACGTCAAATTCCCGGCGATGAGCTGGAACATGATCAGACTTCAATAGCGTAGAGGAGGGAGAAAAGCAATGAGAACCGGAAAAAGAATCGTCATGGTCGTATGTCTTGTGCTGGCGTGTTTTTTCGTGCTTGCCTCGTGCAAGACCGAGCCGCCGCCCGTGGGGCCGAAGCCCGACACCCAGAGGCCGGTTATCGACCTTTCGGCCGTGCAGAGCGACGCCGACATCGGGAAACCGCTGACGTTGGACATGTCCGCGACCGACAACGTGACGCCCGCAGACAACCTTTTGTGGGATGTCCAGGTGGAAAAGGACGGTCTCGACGTGACGGCCAAGACCTATACGGCCGCGAACAAGACGTTTACGCCGACCTCGGTGGGTGTGTACGGCTTTACCGTTAAGGTGACCGACGAGGCGGGGAATTACATTATCCGCACGTTCTCCGTCAACGCGGATATCGACGTGTGGCAGAAAAAGGATTTCACCTTTACCACGGCGGCGGGCACGGCGACCACCTCGCAGGAGTTGGATTATGTCCAAATCGGTAAAAACGGCATCGAATTTGCCACCGAGTACGCGCCTTTCGCGTATACCTATGCGGCACATCCGATGCGGAAATTCGATTTAGTCGCGGACGACGCGGCTAAAACGCCCGTCGAATTGAAGGGCAGCTTCTTTATCGAGTTCGATTATGCGGATATCGACTCCTATCAGAATTTGGACAATTCGCGCATCGCTTTGGAGTTCACGCGTAAGGGAACGAGCGTGGTGGATGAGGTTTATATCTTCAACAATTATACTGTTTTAGAGTATTTCACCAATATTGCGGGCGTGGGTGCGAGCGGCACGGGTATTTATGTGCCGCCGCAGGCTCCCGGCAAAACCGACAAGATCAAGATCGGGCGCTTTGTCAACGAGGCCGAGAACGCCTGCACCTATGTTTTCTATCACAACAACGTACCCTCGGCTTATAACAAGGTAGCCGGCAACTACGGCGACGAGGTCACCGTCAAGCTGTATTCCTATAAATCCAAGGGCAAGATAGCCAATCTCCGGTTGGGAATGTTCGAGGACGAGGACGCGCCCGCGCTGACGGCCAACGAGGATTTCCCGATTTCGGCCGTCAACAACGAACAGATTGATCTTAACCGCCTGTTCATCGAGGACAATATCGTTCCCGAGAAGTTTGTCGAAGTGCTGTACGACGTAAAAGATAAGGATAACGCCGCCGTGACCGTGGACTTTAACCGGACGTTCCGCGCCTCCAAGGTCGGGACGTACGCCGTCAAAATCAAGGCCAAGGACTTGACCGGCAACGTGTCGGAGGAGATTGTCAAAACCGTGAGCGTGAGCGACACGCAGGCGCCGACGATCGATTTCAAGGGGCAGGTGACCGGCGTGATCGTGGGGTCGAACGCGCTCTTGCAACCCGCGGTGGCCGATAACTTCACGGGCGCGGTTGCCGTTACGCACAGGGTGCTCAAAAACGGGGCGCCGACGACGGACGCGACGGCTACGGCGAGCGCGGGCGTTTACACCTTTAATGCGACGGTTGCGGGAACCTATGCTTTGGAACTGACGGCCACGGACGTGGCGGACAACGTCGGAGTAGGGACGCACGAGATCGAGGCGATCGCGGCGGATACGCAAGCGCCCAAGATCGCGATAGACGATCCGGGGCAGTTGATGACGCAGATGGCCAATATTATGTATTGGAACGTCGAGGACGACGTTTCCGCGCCGGACAACATTACCGTGACCTCGCGCATGGTGAAGGGCGGCTCGATCGACGCCGACACGGGCGCGGTGACGGGCGGAACGGCGCTGGCCGCGTCGGGTACGCCGGGAATCACCGCTAACTGGTACAATCCGGCGACGCGTATCTTCAGCACCTATAACAGGGGCGCCAACTCTACGGGAGACTATCATCTCGAAGTGACGGCCACCGACGAGGCTAACAATTTCTCGAAGGCGGCGATTAAGGTCAACGTCAAACAGACGGGCGACGTATACGACACGACGGAATACGTGGGCTGGGGCTGGGAATCCTATCACAACCGCGACAAATATGTGGGCATCGTGCTGGGCAAGGACAGCGTGACGATCCCGTCCCGCTCGACCAACACGGGCGATCAGTTGAATTTTGTGCCCTATATCCGTCGGTACTTCACGGGCCCCGAGGTCATGAACGGCGACTTCGATTTCGATATAGATTACGAGGATATCACGGCCGCAATTTCTTCGGAATGCACCGTGCGCATCATGTTGTACTACGCGACGGATGCGGAGAACACGATGGGCCGGCAGACCGACACCGTGGGATTCGGGGCGACGAGCGCGCAGAGCTGGCTGGAAATCAACATCAACCAAAGCGGTTCGTGGCAAAACGGCCCGAAGAAAATCGCGCTCACGGGCAAGCATCACTTAAAGGTGGAGCGCCGGATTTTCCGCGGGAACGCCTACTATCGTTTCTTTGTGGACGAGGTTTGTCTCAATCCCGACGGGCAGAACGTGGGAGCCGCCTATAAACAATACCTGGTCGGAATGAATTTCTTCGGGCACAAGGCGGGCGGCAAGTTCAGCAATATACGCTTTACGCAGAAGTAAACGAAAGCCGTCGGAAAGGAGTCTTGATGAAAAAAAGAATTTTAAGTATATTGTTCTATGTCCTGTTTTCGGTGATACTCGCCTTGGGAGCGGCGGCCTGCAAGGGTCCGGACGATTTGCCGCCCGAGGAATTTCCCGAACTCGACCATGAGATCGCGGTGACGGGCAAGGGCGACGATCCGGCCTACGCCCTCATGCCGGTCTATCATATGGGCGTGCGGTTGAACGTGGAGGTCAAAACGATCAACACGCCGACGGGGCTGTTCGTATACATGCACGCTAAGGATCCAACCAATCTGTACCACAAGACCAGCATCGAGGAGAGCGATCATCTGGAAATCACGTTCGACGCGAGCTCCGCCGCGCCCGCGGTGCCCAATTCCTCGATCTTCCGGTTTCGGATCGACGTGCTGGGGCGGTACGAATATTTGACGGGCACCGGCAACGTCGGCGAACCGTTCAAGGTGCAGGGCAGCCGTACGATCGCGGAGGCCGACGTCACGGCGGGCAAGCTTACCGAGGCCGATTATGTGACGGCGGGCAATCCGGTGCAGCAGCTCATTTTTACCCGCGACGGCACGCCCACGCGCACCACGTCGCCGCGTTCCGCCGACAGGACGGAGTTAGAGGCGAGCGCGTCTTACAACGACACGGACGAGGGATATTCCTTCGAGGCGTACTTTTCGTGGAACGAGCTGGACAGCGACCGCCCGCGCGAGATGGGGATCGCCTTTGCCCACAACGACGTTCAGGACGTGACGGCCGGCGTGACGGGGTATCACAACAACATTGCGATCGATACGCCCAACAAGTATCACAGGCTGCGCTTTGTGGGGCAGGGGAAAGGCGTGGGGCGTCCGACCGTGGCATCCGAGGTTTCGATTGACGGCAAGATGGACGAGGCCGCGTGGGACTCCGCGGCGACCTTGAGTTTCCCGGGGCAGGACGTGACCAATCACAGCACGCCGCTCGGCGGGCCGTCGTATCCGATCCGCGCGAGGGCTTTCTTCGGAGACAACGGGTTGTATATCGGCGTGTCCGTGGCGGATAAGACGCTGAACGCGCCCTCGATGGACAACAAGGACGCGACGACGATCTACAACAACGATCACGTGGAATTGCGCCTTCATATCTTTAAAAACAACGGCGATTTCATGCGGAGCTTCTCGGTGCTGTACGACATACTCGGCAATTCGTGGTACAACTCGCCCGTCAACACGATGAGCGGCTTCGATTCCGAGTTTAAAATGACCGCGAACGGAACCGTGGGAGACGATTCGGACGAGGACGAGGGCTGGTGCTTCGAGACGTTCATTCCCTATTATGAGCTGAAAGTGCAGGCCAAAACCAAATCCTACGCGATGATCCTGTACGGAGTGAAGAATATCGCGGTCAGTAGCGGCGCCGTGACCGATTACGGCATTCAGTTAAATTATCCGGGAGCGGACTATTTGGACGACGCGAACTGGCACAAGGTGGACAAATTTATGCGTATCCGCCAATAGTCGCGGGTCATTGAAAATCGACAAACAGGGTACCCTGTTTGCGTTAAATCCCTAAAGGGGATTTAACAAAAGATATTGAGCGTGCCTAAAGAAAATAAAACGGAAGGAGGCGGGCAAATGAGAAGAAAATTTTTATCCTTATTGTTGGGCGCGGCGTTGCTTTTCGGGACGTTCGCGGGTTTGGCCGGTTGTAAAAAGGACGACGGCTCGATTACGCTGTTCGTGTACGCGCAGGCGCACGAGGAGGTCGCGATCCGTCAAATGGCGGAAAAATACAAGCAAAAGACCGGCACCACGGTCAACGTGAACGCCGTGACCGCCGAGAGCGAGAGCTATTGGACGAAGCTGAAATCCTACGCTTCCTCAAAAAGTATGCCGGATATCTTTTATATGGGCCCGGGGCAGATGGAGTATTATTTAAACAACAACCAAATTTTAGAGATCGGCTCCTATATCGAGGCCAACACCGAATACGACTACGAGGATCTGTACGAGGATCTGCGCAACGAATACGTTCAGGACGGCAAGACCTACGGGATTCCGGGCAGCTTCTCGGTTTATCCGATGGGGTATAACAAGGTCATCATCGATCAGACGGTGGAGGCGGGCAGCTGGCCGACGGATATTCCGATGCCGTGGGCGGTCGATCCCGCCACGGGGAAACAGGTCGTCTATACGTGGGATCAATTCTCCCGCGCGGCCGCGGCTTGCACCTACGGGAGCGATTATTTCGGGACGGGACTGTTGGAGCGTTGGGCCTTGCATTCGTGGCTTTGGACCGCGGGCGCGGACTGGCTGAACGCCGACAAGACCAAGGTCACCGTGGATACGCCCGAATTCCGCAAGGCGTTGAACGAGTTCTACGAGCTGCACAGGACGCGCGGCGCGGTGCAGGGGATCGAGAGCGAGAGCGCGATGAACCATTACCAGCGTTGGCTGAACGGCCAGGAGGCTTTCTTCAACGTGGGCACGTGGGACGTCGGCGGATTCGACAAGCTCAACTCTAACAAGATCCAATACGGCGTGATGCCCTGTCCCAAGATGGATGCGGATTCCACGTGGTACACCTACAGCGCGTTTTTAGGGTACTCGGTCGCCAATACCTCCAAGCATCCGGACAAGGCCGTGGATTTCATTCTGTACTATACCACGAGTCAGGACTCCTACGACGTGTTGGTCAAAGAAAACAAGATCATTCTGCCGAGTACGCAATCCAAACGGCAGGCGTATATAGACGACCCGGCGATCACGCCCACGGGCAAGGAATTGTTTCTGTCCGCCATGTCGGAGGGGCATACGAAACGCCTGCCCACCACCTTTACCTACAATTCCGAGTGGTACGATTTCTTTTATTCCAACACGACCGAATTTTGGGGCGGGCCGGGCTATGCGCCCAAATACACCGTAGACGATTTTTTGAAGTGGATAGAACCCGAAATGCAGGGAAAGCTGGATCGCGCGCTCGAACAAAAGGCGCAGGATGAGGCGAGGAGAAAATGAACCGGCGGCTGCATTCCAAAGAACGGATCAGCGCGTATCTGTTTATATTGCCCGCCGTGCTGGGGGTGTTGATCTTCTATTTCTATCCGCTCCTGATCTCCTTGTTCGCCAGTTTTCGTATGTGGAGCGGTTTAGAAGGAGTATTCGAGGCCCCGTTCAACGGCGTTACAAATTACGTATCCGTGTTGAAAGACCCGTATTTCGGACAGGCGGTGGTCAACACGTTGTTCACGATGATCGGTATTCCGATCGGCATCACGCTCTCGTTGCTCCTGGCGATGCTGCTGAACCGCGGCTTGAAAGGGACGAACGCGTTCCGCGTGATCTATTATGTGCCGGTCGTGTGCGGAATCGTGGGCGTTACCCTCATGTGGCAGAACTTCCTGGCCCCCAACGGTCCGTTCAATAAATTTTTGGCGTTCTTCGGTTACGAGGGTATGGATTGGTTGGCGCATCGGGTCTGGGCAAAGGTCGCGATTGTCGTCATGTGCGTGTGGAAAGGCTTAGGGTACAGCACCTTGCTGTATATAGCGGGACTGCAGGGCATTCCCCGGAGCTATTACGAGGCGGCTAAATTGGACGGCGCGAGCGGCTTTCGTTTGTTCTTCCACATTACCGTGCCGCTCATCAAGCCCGTGACGTTCTTTCTGTTCGTCACCGGCATTATCTCGGGCGCGCAGCTGTTCACCGAGGCGCAGTTGATTCTGCCCGCCGCGTCGCGCAATCAGAATTTCGTCAAAACGGTGGTGCTGTATTTGTACGAGCAATTCGGTTGGGGCTATGTCGGTTACGCGTCCGCGGTGGCTTGGTTGCTGGCGTTGGTGGTCTTTGCGGTGACGGGCTTACAGTTTGCGATAGAGGGTCGTAAGAAAGATTGAGTATGGAAGCGGTCGAAAAAAGGATTATAAAAACCGCGAAAAAACCGCGGAACGTCAGCCGCTCTAAGCGCGCGGGCGATATCGCCGCCTACGTGCTGTTGGCGCTCGGCTCCGTGCTGATGCTCGTGCCTCTCCTGTGGATGCTCGGCGCGTCGCTGCAGCCCAGCTTTTCGCACCTGCTGGTCTCGCCGTTCTACCCGTCCGGCGAATGGCGGTGGCTGAATTACGTCGATATCTTTACGAACGCGTATATCAGCCTGCCCAAGGCGTTCGGTCTGAGCGTGCTCGTGGCCGTGCCCGCCGTACTGGTCGGAAGCTATATCTCCGCGCTCACTGCGTTCGCGTTCGGCAAGCTGCATTTTAGATTTAAGAACATTATCTTTTTGCTGCTGCTGGGCGTGCTGATGATTCCGTATCCGGCCATCATGCTGCCGCTGTACAACCTGTACGCCAAATTCGGTTGGATCGGCACGCCGCTGCCGCTGATCATTCCCAAAATGTTCGGCAACGTGGCGATGGTGTTCTTTCTGAAACAGTATTTGCAGAACGTCAGCGATTCGGTGATCGACAGCGCGAAGATCGACGGATGCGGATATTTCCGCATCTACAATTCGATCATCTTGCCGCTGATCGTGCCCGCCCTCGCCGCGCAAGTCATTTTGTGGTTCATGGGCGTGTGGAACGAGTATCTGCCGGCCTATATGTACGACGTTCAAACCTTGCCGATCGTCGTCGCCAAATACAATTCCGACGTGGCTATGCGCAACGAAATCCCCAAGGTCATGGCCGCCTCGGTCGTATCGCTGATCCCCGTGCTGGCCGTGTTCGCGTTTTTTCAACGGGGGATTATCGAATCGGTGATCCTGTCGGGCGTCAAGGAATAAGGGCCATGCACAATGAACAATGGATAATTAAAGGGCAATGGACAATAGATACAAGAAAAACCTTTATCAAGACAAGGAGGTATTCATCATGAAAAGAAAAGGAAAATGGTTGGCCGTCGCTTTGGGACTGCTCTTTACGTTGCTGGCCGCCGCGTGCGCGCCGACACCCGCCCCGCCGCCGGACGACGACGCGGAAAACTCGATCCGCGTGAACGGCTTTGCGACGGGCAGCGTCAGCATGAAGCTCAGCCAACAGTTTGCGGCGAGCGCGGAGGTAGTCTTTAATATTACCTACGCCAAGGACGCGGAAAAAGGCGTCGAGGTCAGCTTCACGAAGGACGGAAAGCCCCACGACACGGGGATTGCCGTCGCGGTGGGAGCCGCGGTGGCGGGCGAAGAGGACGGTTACAGGGGCACGATCGACGCCACGGAGTACGGCGAGTTTATGATCAAGGTCGCGCTGAAAGCCGATCCCACCGAATACGTGGAGATTTCCGCGTCGGTGGAGAACCGCGACCACCCCGAAACGCTGCCGCAGCCCGAGCCCTCGGCGGCGGCGCCGTTGACCTATCCGACCAACAGCCCCGCCCGCCCGGCGATGGGAGCGGCGCACGATCCGGCGATCGTATACGACGAGTCCACCCAGACCTATTATGAGTTCAGCACGCACCGCTTGCGCCGTAAATCCACGGATATGATCAGTTGGACGGGTCTGTCAAATTACCTGCCCAATACGCCCAGCGAGGCGGTGTCCAACGGCGGCGCGCAGGGCAGCATTTGGGCGCCCGATATCATCAAGGGCAACGACGGCAAATGGTGGCTGTATTACAGCAGCTCCACGATCAACACGAACAGCTCGGTCATCGGCCTCGCCAAAGCGGCTAATATCGAGGACGTGTTTGTGCACGATTCGATCGTCGTGTCCACCAAGGCCAATCAACCGCCGAACGCGATCGACCCCAGCGTAAAATACGACAAAAAGACCGGAAAATTGTGGATGGTCTACGGCTCGTTCTTCGGCGGCGTGTTCTTAAAGGAATTGAATCCCGACAACGGCCGCGCGCTCGGCGCGTCGTTCGGCACGAACATTGTGGCGGCCATCGACGTGGAAGGCCCGTATATCGTGTACAACGAGGAATTTGACTACTGGTATTTGTTTACGGCCTACGGCGATATGAACAAAAACTACAACACCCGCGTGTCGCGGAGCCGCGACATTACCGGCCCCTATCTCGACGCCGAGGGCAAGGATATGGCCAAGGCCGACAAGACCAATTCCAAGGAATACGGCATGAAATTGGAGGGCAACTTCAATATCGACGGTAAAAACTGGACGGCGGCGGCGCACAACTCCGTGTTGGACAACACCGCCCGCGACGGCAAGTGGTACCATGTCGCGCACCAGAACAACACGCTGCTCGTGCGCCAGCTGTACTTTATGCCCAACGGCTGGCCGGTGGTCAACGTCAACGAATACGCGGGCGAGGATTCCGCGCAGCCGGTCAATAAATTGAACATGCCCGGCACGTTTAAGACCCTGTTCCATGTGCGGGGCTCGCTGATCGACGACGATACCGTCCATATGCCCATGGATTTGACGATCGACGCGAACGGTACCTTGAGCGGAAGCGTGACCTATAACGCCAACCCGAATACCTATGAATACAGGGTGGAGGTCGAGGGAACGTGGGTCATGCGCGGCACCAACAAGATCGAGATGACGCTGACGAAGGCCGATGTCAAACTGATCGTCAAGGCCGACGAAAGCGAATTGGAAAGCTATGATTATTCGGGTACGTTCTTCGGGATCGTGACGCCCGCGTACAGCTACGGAGCGGGCGCGAGAGTCCTGACGTTCAGCGCGAACAATGAAAACGGCATCTGCATGGCGGGGAACACGCAACGATAATAAACGGCAAAAGCCGTTGTTATAAAAAAATGGAGGGAACAATTATGAAACACAAGGTCAAACTTTCTCTACTGGTTTTGTTGTCGCTGGTTTTGGTCTTTTCGCTGTTGGCCTGCAATCCGCAGGGCAAGGGCGAGAACACCATCACGGTGGACGGAAAGAGCGAGACGTCGTTAGCTCTGAATTTGAGCGAAAGCCTGACGGCGTCGGGACAGGTGGCGGTCGCGCTGACCTATGTCAAGGACGCGGCCGAGGGCTTTGAAACCGCCTATACCAAGGGCGGGGCGGCGGTGACGAGCGGTATCGTTTTGGCCGCCGACGGCAAGCTCACGGCCACGGACGGCGGCGTCTATAAGATCACGCTGACGATGAAAGCCGACGCGGAAAAGAAGGCGGAAATCAACGTGACCGTCAACGCGTACCGCGCCGATTTGGACGCTTTGATCGACGGCTCGGCCTCGCTGACGCAGGCCAACTATACGACGACCTCGTGGACGGCCTACAATACCGCGCTCGGAACGGCGCAGGCCTTGGCCGACACGGCGGCGCAGGCCGACTTTACGGCGGCCAAAAGCGCGCTGCAAACCGCGGTCGGCGGGCTGGTCAATATCAGTTTGATCAAGCCGTTCTTTACCGAGGGCGGCATCGACGCGGCGACCTACACCGCGGACAGTCTGGCGGCCGTCGAGGCGCTGGGGTCGCAATACACCGCGCTGGCCGGCAACGGCACGCAGGCGCAGGTGGACGCCCTGAAAGCCACGATCGCGGGCCTATTGAAGATCGATATCGATCTGACGCAGACGGCGAGCGTCGTACGCGCCTATGTGGGCTTCATTATCTATTACAACAACGCGTTCGAGGGCGTAGACTATGAGGAAAATTACGAGCTTCGTACCGGCACGGACACCGAGGAAGATCCGTATGTGTATACGGATAAAAACGACGATTGCCGGACGCTGATTCCGGGAACGCGGGCGTTCTGGGCGTGGGCGGTCGGAACATACCGCATGACGGTTGTCGCGCGCAACGAGATTACCGAGACGACGGAAGAAAAGACCATTACCGCCGGCGTGAGCAATACCGACAATATCAGGGTGTACGGACAGAACGTTCCGAGAACGGCGGCGACCGCGCCGACGGAGGCGAACGGCGGCCGCGCGACGGGTGTGGCCACGGGCAAGGGCGCGTATTTTATCGGCCCCGAGCACGCGGACAAAGATATGTGGGCGACAACAAGCCATGGCGGCAACAATCAGAACGCGACGGCGATTCCTTTCGCTAATTTCGCGGCGCAAAACCCCGACGGTACCGATTGGGACGGACAGGTTGCGGCCGGACAGGATTTTTATTACGAATTTGACTATGTATCGTTAGGTTCCAAAGACGGCGATCAATGGCCTAAACTCTTTATGACCGCGGGGTACGCGACGAGTACGGCTAACATCAATGCCAATACGGCGAACGGCATCCGCTTTGAAAATATCGTCAACAACAATCAGGGTTTCTTGGAAATGACAGCCGGCGGCGTATGGGGCGATAACTTCTTGGTGGGAGACGGCGGTGGGGACTTGTTGATGATGGGCGTTAAAATCCGGATCGAGCGCCGCTGCACGGATACGACGCACGGCGAGTTCATTTCCTATGTGAACGGCGTCGAGATCGGCCGCCGTCCGTTCGGAACGGAAGCAACGGGGGTATTTAATACGAGTACGATCGGGACCGCGATGGGGAATTCGGTAAACCGCATATCCATGTTTACCAATAACACCGCTTTGTTCATGTATAACTTCACCGCCGGCGTGCTCGATCCGCTCACTCCGCCCGCTCCGCAGGAATAATCAAGTGTAACGCATAGCATGAGGGACGTTTGCGGGGCAGCCTGCAAACGTCCCTCTGCCTTATCGATCCGGTTCGATAAGGCAAGGTTTTGAAAAAAGTTCGCGAGGGATAGTGAATATGAAAAATAATTTAAAAAAGCTGGTCTTGACCGCGCTTGCGGCGTTGTTGTGCTTCGTTCTGTTTGCCTGCTCCGCCGCGCCGGAAACGCCCGGCGGCAAGCCCGATCCCGGCCCGGGTACGGGGGACAAGGGCGCGAATTCCCTGACGGTGGACGGCGGCGCGTCCAAAAGCCTGTCGCTGGTCATCGGTGAGGACGAAACCGAGGCCTCGGCGGACGTTACGCTTTCGGTAACCTACGCCGACGGCGCGGCCCAAGGCTTCGATATTTCCTATACGCAGAACGGCGCGGCGGTTTCGGACGGGATCGTCATGACCGAGGCGGGGCATATTACGGCCTCGCGGGAGGGAACCTACGTGATCGCCGTAAAAATGAAAGCCGACGCGTCCAAATCGGTCTCGGTGACGGTCGCGGTAACGCAAACGCCGCCCGACCTTGAAACGGCGCGGACGCTCGTTGCTCCCGTCAAGCCCATGAGACCCGTCGGCACGGGCTCGGCCGACTTCTCCACGTGGGGCGACTATACGCAGCACGACCCCGGTATCTTCAAGGATCCGCTGAACGGGAAGTATTACACCGTGGGGACCAACGTTTCGTCGATGCTCGAATCCGAGGATTTGATGGCCTGGAAATCGGTCAACAGCAATTTCTTTACGCCCGGTCAGGCGACCGAGGTTCGGGCGTGGACCGGCGGCAATCAGCTTTTTTGGGCGCCCGATTTGATCGTCATCAACGGCGTTTATCACTTTTACTATAGCATCACGGCGGGCTTTGGCAGTCCGAAGAGCGCGATCGGTTTGGCGACGGCTCCCGCGATCGGCGGCCCCTATACCGATCGGGGCGTGGTCGTCAAGAGCACGGGCAGCAGTACGAAGCCCAACTGTATCGATCCTAATGTCATTCGTTCCAAGGACGGCAAGCTGTATATGACGTACGGCTCCTTTTCCGGCGGCATCTTTATTTTTGAGCTCGATCCGGCGACGGGCAAGGCAAAGGAAGCCGTGGGCGTGAACGGCGACGGCGTAGACACCAACAATTACGGCACAAAGATCGCGGGCGGTATCGGCATGGAAGGGCCGTATATCAGCTACAATCCCGAAACGGATTATTATTATCTGTTCGTGTCGATCATCGCCAATCCGGGCAACCTCAGCCCGAGCGCGAACCTGTTCCGCACCTACAACGTGCGCGTGGGGCGCAGCCGCGGCGTAACGGGGCCTTACCTCGATCCCGAGGGGAACGACATGACCGCTCTGACCAACGACAAGGGCAGTAAGATTATCGGCGGCTATACGTTCGAGGCGGACGAGGGCGAGGTGTCGCGCGGTTGGAAGGCGCCGGGTCACAACTCGGTTTTGAACGACGATGGAACCTGGTATATGGTTCATCATGTGCGTAGAGAAATCGACAACAACGAGGCGAACGCCAACGCGTCCGATAATCCGGAAAAAGGGCCGAGCTATCAGGTCGTGCGCAGAATGTTTTTCAACGAGGACGGCTGGCCGGTCGTGTCCCCCAACAAATACGGCGGGGAACAGGAACAGAAAATCGGCAGTCAAAACCTCGTCGGGGAATGGAAGGTGATCAAGCTGATCAAGGAGAATGCGACCTGTATTCATTCGGTCAAAGCGACGTTTAACGCCGACAAGACCGTGAGCGGCGCGTATACCGGTTCCTTTGCCGCGACGGGCGGCAACAAGGTTTCCATTACCCTGACCGAGAGCGGCGTCACGACGACCTACAAGGGCGTCGCTATGCTCGACTGGGATTACGTCAACCGCAAACCGGTTCTCGCCTTTACCGCCGTCAACGAAAATGGCGTTCATCTCTGGGGCAACCGTTATTTAGCTTAGCAACGGCTATTTACTTAGGGGCACCGTTATTTAGCTTAGGGGGAACGGCTATTTACTTAGGGGCAACCGTTATTTAGCTTAGGGGGAACGGCGAAGGTATAATGCACAAACGCGAAAGAGCGGGGGCGGGAAGACGGTTTGTCTTCCCGCCCCTGCCTTTAGGAATTTGTCATTTCGACCGCAGTGAGCATAAGCGAACGGAGCGGAGAAATCCCCTACAATTCTAAGGCCGCGTGTAGCGTGGATTTTTGATTTTGATCCACGCGTTGCTTCGCCGCCCGGGGGTATACGCGCCGTCCAGTCGTTTAGCGACGATCCCCTCTAAATTTTCCCGGCACGCGGCCGCGAATAACGCTTCGCCGCACGGTAGATTTACAATACCGGCATAATTAGGGAGTGGCCAAAGAGTACTGTTGCCCGCATCAACAGTGCTATTCGGCCACTCCTCATAATTGAACGGATTGACTTTTTATCAAGGCTGTGATAAGATAGAAACCGTTATGTTGGATTTAAATTTATTGACCGAAGTACGGAGCGAAAACGTGTTGCCGCCGCGTTGCTTTTATGTGCCGCGCGGCGGCCGAACGGATTTAAACGGAACGTGGAAAATCAAGGCGTTTCCCTGCGTTTACGAGATGCCGGACGGTTTTTTAGACGGCGCGGAGGGCTTCCGCGAAATCGAAGTGCCGTCGTGCGTGCAGTATTACGGCTACGACTTTTTTCAGTATACCAACGTCCGCTACCCGTTCCCCTACGATCCGCCGTATACGCCGCGCCGAAATCCCGCGTATCTGCACCGGCGCACGGTGCGGATCGATGCGGACGGGAAACGGAAATACGCCGTGTTCGAGGGCGTGGATTCTTGTTTTTATCTGTTCGTCAACGAACGGTACGCCGGCTTTTCCCAAATCTCCCACAAGGTCGCCGAGTTCGATATCACGGACTTTGCGCGGGACGGGGAGAATACGATCGACGTTTTGGTCGTCAAATGGTGCGCGGGCTCGTATATGGAGGATCAGGACAAATGGCGGTTTACGGGCATCTTCCGCGACGTTTATCTGCTGTCGCGCGAGGAGGGGCATATCGAAGATTACAAAATCGAAACCGCCTTGGACGGGACGGCGGTTTTCAAATATTTGCGCGGCGGCAAGCCCGCGAAGATTACCTTAAACGGCGAAACGAAAACCGCCGAGGCGGGGGAAAGCGCGGTTTTTACAATCGGGAATCCCCGGCTATGGACGGCGGAAACGCCCTTTTTATACGATTTGAAGATCGAATGCGCGGGGGAAACCGTCGTCGAGCGCGTCGGCTTCCGCACGGTGACGATCGAGGGCGGCGTTTTTAAAATCAACGGAAAGCATGTGAAATTGAAGGGCGTTAACCGCCATGACTTCCACCCGAAAAAGGGCGCGGCGGTCGGCGCGGACGATATGCGCGCCGATCTGCTTTTGATGAAAGCGCACAATATCAACGCGGTGCGCACGTCGCATTATCCCTCCGCGCCCGCGTTTTATGCCCTGTGCGACGAGCTCGGCTTGTACGTCATGAGCGAATCCGACGTAGAAACGCACGGCGCGGTCGAAAAGGAAGCGGATTACGGTATCGCCAACTTGAACGCGCTTTGGACGACGGACGGCTTTGCCGGCGCGCTGATCGAGCGCAATCTGTGCAACGTCGAGACGCAAAAAAACCGCCCCTGCGTCGTGATTTGGTCGCTGGGCAACGAGTCGGGTCACGCCGAATGCTTTGACCGGGCGGCGTATGCGATCAAACGCGCCGACGGGACGCGTCCCGTCCATTCCGAGGGCATGACGCATATCGCGGGGACGGACGCGTATTATTCCGACGCCCTCGATATAGTCAGCCGCATGTACCCCGCGCCCGAATGGTTGCGGACGGGGTATTTGGACGACCCGCGCGAAACGCGGCCGTTCGTGCTGTGTGAGTATTGCCACGCGATGGGCAACGGGCCGGGCGATTTGGAGCGGTATTGGGAGGTTTTAAATTCCTCCGATCGGTTCATGGGCGGCTTCGTGTGGGAATGGAAGGATCACGGCGTCCTGTACGGGGGTGGGGGCTATAAATACGGCGGCGACTTCGGCGAAACGCAGCATGACGGAAATTTTTGTATCGACGGGCTGGCCGGCCCGAATTTAGAAATCAAGCCGGGTCTGCTGAATCTGAAAAAGGTCTACGGCGGTTATGCCGCGCCCGCCGCCGCGCCGCCCGCGCCGCCCGCATTCGTTTCGCAAAAAGCGGACAAATTCATTGTCACGGAGGATAAAAAGCAATTTGTTATTAAAGCCGACGGCGCGGCTTTCCGCATCGACAAGGGATCGGGGGCTATAACGGAATGGAAAATCGGCGGCAAACGCTTTTTAAAAACGCCGCTTACGGTGGAAATTTTCCGCGCTCCGACCGACAACGACAGGAATATCGTGCGGGAGTGGGAGTTGCGCGGCATACCGTCGGCCGTCCAGACGGCGCGGGAAATCTCCGTGGACGGGGCGGCGCGGTCGGTGACCGTGCGCGGCAAAATGTTGCCGCCGTACAGAGGCTCCTGTTTGGATTTTACTCTTTTGTACACGTTCGAGAAATCGGCCTTGCGCGTCGCATTCGCGTATTCCGTCCCCGTGAGGATTTTGCCGCCCCGCGCGGGGCTTGTTTTCGGCGTGGGCAGAGGCTTCGGCCAAATCGCCTATATCGGCAGAGGGCCGTATGAGAACTACCCCGATACCAAACGGCTTTGTCCGCAAGGAAAATATACCGCGGGTGTTGAGGAATTTTTCACGGATTATGTAAAACCGCAGGAGTGCGGCGCGCGCGCCGACACGGTATGGGCGGAGTTGTCCGGCGGCAATCATGAAAAACTGTCGGGCGGCGCGGGTTTGCTGTCGATATGGGCCGACAAGCCTTTTTCCTTTGGCGTTCTGCCTCATTCGGCGCAGACGCTGTACCGGACGGCGCACAATTGGCAGTTGCCCGTTTCGGACACGCTGTACATTCATCTCGACGCCGCGATGCGGGGGATCGGCTCGAATTCCTGCGGCCCCGCGCTCCCGCCCGAATTGGAAATTCCGAAAGAGGGAAAAATCGAATTTATCATTCAACGGGAGGAATAATGGCGGCGTTATAAAGCTTATGATCGAGGAATTTTGTTGTCGAGGGTTGAATGAACGAAAAAATATACGCCCATACGAAAAGCGACGAAAACGGGAAACCGTTGTCGGAGGAGCAATGGCAACCGTTAGAGGAGCATTTAAATGCCGTCGCGCAATTTGCCGCGCGGGAGGCGGTCGTTTTCGGTGCGGAAGCTTTTGCGAAAACGACGGGGTTATTGCACGATATCGGTAAAGACTCGCCGGAATTTCAAGCGTACATAAGGAATAAAAGACCGTCCGTCGATCATAAGCGGGCGGGCGCGCAGGCCGCGGTCGATATTTATGGGCGAGCTTTCGGAAAGCTGTTAGCCTATTGTATTCTCGGTCATCACGGGGGATTGCCGAACGCGGCGGAAGAATCCATCATATACGATCCGAAGCCTGCGCCGAGCGGCCTTCATTTAAGTAGCCCTTATTTAAAAGAGAGGCCGGATAAGCCCGTATTTCATAAGCCTTTCTTGCAAACCGGCGAAGGACAAGTTGCCTATATGCAGCTTTTAATCCGCATGGCCTTTTCCTGCTTGGTGGACGGGGATTATTTGGATACGGAAAAATTCATGTCTCCCGAAACGGCGGCTTTGCGCGGGGAGCCGGTTCCCATTCAAACTTTGTATGAATTGTTTCAACCCGCATTGGCGAAGCTGCAGAATTACGATATCGCGTTTCCCGTTAATCGGGCGCGGCGCGACGTTTTGAACGCGTGCCTTGAAAACGGGAATAAAGGCCCCGGCTTTTATACGCTGACCGTGCCGACGGGCGGCGGCAAGACACTGTCGTCAATGGCGTTCGCGTTGGAGCAGGTGAAACGGTGCGGGATGAGGCGGATCGTTTACGCCGTGCCGTTCACGACCGTGACCGAACAAATTGCCGGAGTCTTTCGTGAGATTTTCGATAAAAATACGGTTGGCCGCAGTTTGGTTTTGGAACATCATAGCAATTTGGATTTAGCCGGAAAGACAGAGGACGAAAAGGACGCCGTTCGGCTTTTAAGCGAGAATTGGGACACGCCGCTGATCGTCACGACCACGGTACAGCTTTTGGAATCGCTGTTTCCAACTTGCCGTCGCGCGTCCGCAAAATTCATAATCTTGCGAAAAGCGTTATTATATTTGACGAGGCGCAAGCGTTGCCCGATCCGTTGCTTCGGCCTATTTTAGCCGTATTGAAAAGCTTGGTCGCGGATTTCGGGGCGACGGTGGTTTTTTGCACGGCGACGCAGCCTTATTTAAAGCCGGAATGGCTGACCGGCTTGCAACCGGTCGAAATCGTTCCCGAACCGCAAAAGTTGTTCGACGCATTGAAGCGCGTGGAGATCAATCGGGAGGGCGCGCTTTCGGACGCCGCGCTGGCCGAACGCTTGCGAAACAAATCCCGCGCTTTGGTCATCGTCAATACTCGCGCGCATGCGCTTTCGTTGTATGGGCGTGTGAAAGAGGGAGTGCCGGAAGACGCCGTTTTTCATTTGAGCGCGCTGATGTGCCCCAAGCACCGGAGTGAAATCATCGAAATCATTCGGGTTCGGTTAAAAGATAAAAAGCCGTGTATCGTTGTTTCTACGCAGCTGATCGAAGCGGGCGTGGATATCGATTTTCCCGTCGTTTATCGCGCGGAAGCCGGCTTAGAAAGCATCGCCCAATCGGCAGGCCGCTGTAACCGGGAGGGCGCGCCGACGCCGGGGCGTTTTTATATCTTCACGCCGGAGGATGCGCGGATACCGCCGTATTTAGAGGAAAACGCGAACTTCGGGCGCGAAGTTTTGAAGTATACTTCCCAGGAGATGCTACGTGCACATTTCGGCGTGTTTCAATCCACGCAGTTCTCGCGAACCGCGACGTTTTAGCGTTACGATAGCAAACGATACCGATTTGTTTCAATCCACGCAGTTCTCGCGAACCGCGACGTACGCGTCCTTGTCTATGCTGTCAAAAATATCGTTTCAATCCACGCAGTTCTCGCGAACCGCGACTTTTTGTTGGTGCAAATTGACCACTGTATCCATTGTTCAAAGGAGGGGAATTAAACGGTCGGGATTCCACGGCGCCTCGGAATAACCTCGGCTCGTAATGACTTCTTTTTGCGTCCGCTGAAAGGCAAATGCCGGCGCGGCGGGGGTAAAGTTTTTTTCGCTATTATTTTTTCTTTAAATATGATATAATAGTACTATAAATATTTTAGGAGGATTTTATTATGCGTTCATCTAACGTCGCGATTCGGAACTTGCAGAGAACCGCGCAGTCCGAAATGTACGATCCGGCCAACGCCGCGACCTATAAGGGCGTCGCCAAAAAATCGCTGCTGCTGATCGGCATCACTATCGCCGCCGCGATTACAAGCGCGGCATTGCTGTTCACGTACCCCGCGATCGCGCTCACGCTGTTGATTATCTCTATTCCGGCTACGCTGATCGCCATGCTCGTCATGATCTTCGCGCCGCAGACCGTCAAGGTCACCGGCGTCGTTTATTTAGTCGCCGAGGGGATTATGGTCGGCGCGATCTCGGCCGTCGTGGGCGCCGCGTACGGCGGCGTCGTATTGGCCGCGCTGCTCTCGACGTTCGGCGTGTTCGGCGTTATGATGACCCTGTACGCCACCGGCGTCATCAAGGTCGGTCAAAAATTCAAAAGCTTTATGATTACGGCGTTGTTCGCGATGGTCGTCGTCAATCTGTTGCTGTTCGTCGTCAGTTTAATTTTTCCGGGCGTCAACGCTTTGTTTTACGCCGACGGGCAGGCCACGCTGTTCTCGATCGGGATTTCGGTCGTCATGGTGCTGTTCGCCAGCTTCTTTATTTTGGTTGATTTGTCCAATATCGATCAGCTCGTGCAGGGCGGCTTCGACAAAAAATACGAATGGAACGCCGCGTTCGGGTTGACGGTCACGTTGCTGTGGCTGTATTTGGAATTTCTCAAGCTGTTTTTGAAAATCGCGTCGCGCCGGAAGTGAGCGGCGGGCCGACGTTTCGCGTCGGTGCCTAAAAGGAGGAGGTGAATCGCTGTGTTTGAAAAAAAAGTTTTGATCGTCGTCGATTATCAGGTCGATTTTGTCGCCGGCGCGCTGAAAGCCGAGGGCGCGGCCGCGCTGGAAACGCCTTTGTGTCAAAGGATCGAGCGGGCGTATGACGACGGCGACAAGGTTATCTTTTTAAAGGATACCCATCCGAAAAGCTATTTGCAAACGCTGGAAGGGCATTACTTACCCGTCGAGCATTGTATCGTCGATACAAAAGGGCGGGAGTTGTACGGCAAGGTCAAGGCCCTGGAAAACAAGCACGGCAGCTCGACGGTCGAAAAATTACAGTTCGGCTGTTTGGATATTCACCGTTTGTTACATAACGAGCAAATTCAGCCGATTGAATTTGTCCTCGCCGGACTGGTCACCGAGATGTGCGTAATTTCCACCGCCCTCATTTTAAAGGCGCAGTTTCGCGAAACGCCCGTCAAAATCGAGGCCGCGTTGTGCGCGGGCGCGACCCAAGAGGGGCAAGAGGCGGCGTTGAAGGTGGCGCGGGCGTGTCAGGTGGAAGTTATATAAGTGAAAAAAATCGTAATCGCGCCCGATTCCTTTAAAGGAACGATGAGTTCCTCCGAGGTCTGCGGGATCGTCAAAAAAGCGTTTACCGGCATTTTCCCCGAACTGCAAACGGTGTGCATTCCCGTTGCCGACGGCGGCGAAGGAACGGCGGACGCTTTTTTGTATGCTTTGGGCGGCCGGCGGGTCGGCGTGCGCGCCGCCGATCCCGCGGGAAGGGAAATCGATTCCTTTTACGGGCTGCTGCCCGACGGCAAAACGGCGGTTATCGAAACGGCGGCGGCTTCGGGCTTGCCGCTGACGGAAGGGCGCAACGATCCGCTGGCCGCGACGACGTTGGGCACGGGACGGCTGATCGCGCACGCGCTGGACGCGGGCTGTGACCGAATCCTATTGGGGATCGGCGGCAGCGCGACCACCGACGCGGGCGCGGGGGCGTTGACGGCTCTCGGCTTTCGGTTTTTGGATAAAAACGGCCGGGCGGTCGGGCCGGGCGGCGGGGGGTTGTCCGCGTTGGCTTCGATCGACGCGTCCGGCAAGCATAAGCGTTTAAGGAGCTGTGAAATCACGGTCGCCTGCGACGTGGACAATCCGCTGTACGGGCCGCGCGGCGCGGCGCGCGTGTTCGCCCCGCAAAAGGGCGCGGACGCGGACGCCGTGGACATTTTGGACGCCAATCTCCGGCATTTTGCCGAGGTCGTGAAGAAACAGACCGGCGTCGATCTGCAGAGATTGAAAGGGGCGGGGGCCGCGGGCGGCCTCGGAGCGGGCCTGTACGCGTTCGCGGGGGCGCGCCTGTCGCCGGGCATCGATATCGTGCTGGACATGAACAGGTTTGACACCGCTATAGCGGACTGCGATTTGGTGATCACCGGCGAGGGTAAATTCGATTCGCAATCGCTGGCCGGCAAGGTTCCGATCGGGATTGCCAAACGCGCGGCGGCGATCCGTAAACCGGTGGTCGTGTTGGCGGGCGACGTCGGCGCGGGGATCGAGGCGGCCTACGGCATGGGGATCACGGCGGTTTTCAGCACAAACCGGCGCGCCGTGCCTTTCGAACAAGCGCGCCTGACCTGCCGCGAGGATATGTTTGCCGCCGCCGAGGCGTTGGCGAGGGTGATTAGGGGAAGGGAGAAGTAGTGGTTAGTGGTCAGTGGTCAGTGGTCAGTTTCGGATTCCTGCAATATTCTCATTCAGAGGAACATCGTAGGGTCAGGGCAGCGTGCGTCGGCCCCTACAGCGTCAACTACTGACCACTAACCACTGACCACTAACCACTGACCACTACCTGTTACCTTACTTTTTACTTCTCCAATATTCATTTGCTTTTTTTCCCTGTATTGTTTATAATATTAAGATGACGTATTTTGGCACGGACGGAATACGGGGCTTGTACGGTGTCGAATTGACCGAAAATTTGGCATACGCCGCCGGCCGCGCCGCAGCCGCGTACTTCCAAAGCGGCGCTGTTGTTTTGGGCAGAGATACGCGGGACAGCGGAGAAAGCCTGGCCGAAGCGGTCGCGCGGGGCTTATCGGACGGAGGCTTGGAGGTTTTGGACGCCGGAATTTTGCCTACGCCCGCCGTTTCCTACCTGACCGATCATTTGAACGCGGCCGCGGGCGTTATGATTTCCGCATCGCACAATCCCGCCGAATACAACGGCATCAAATTTTTCGGCGCGCGGGGACGGAAGCTGACCGAGGAACAGGAAGCGGAGATAGAGGAGCGGATTAGCGGTCAGTGGTCAGTGGTCAGTGGTCAGTGGTCAGTTAAAGGTAACAGGGAACAGGTAACAGGTATCGGATGTCAAGACAATGCACAATTAAAGGATAAGTCCGATAACTCTCAACTCTCAACTTTCAACTCTCAACTGCATTGTGCATTGGAAAAATATATCGCGCATATCGTCGGTCAATTCGATTTTTCGGCCGTGAAAGGAACCAAGGTGGTGCTGGACTGTGGCTACGGCGCGGCGGGACAAGCCGCGCCGGAGATCTTTCGGCGGTTGGGCTTTTCGGTGCGCGCCTTGTTCGACGAGCCGCGCGGGCGCAAGATCAACCGCGGTTGCGGTGCGTTGCACCCCGAAAACGTCAAACGGCATTTGGGCGGCGCGGTCTTCGGCTTTTCGTTCGACGGCGACGCGGACAGGCTGTCGGTCGTTTATCGGGGAGAGGAGCTCGACGGCGACAGCGTGATTTATAACCTGTCGCGCGCGATGACGTTAAAGGACGATACGGTCGTCGGCACGACGCTGAACAATTTGGCCCTCGAAGAAACGTTGGCGCGGGACGGCAAAAAATTGATCCGCACCGATGTGGGCGATAAATATATCAGCGCGTGCATGTTTCAAAACGGATACAATTTGGGCGGCGAGCAGAGCGGGCATTTCATCATCGCGCCCGACGCGCAGACCGGCGACGGTATTTTGGCGGCTCTGTGGTTTATGCGGTCGTTGCTGTCGGCGGGGGAACCATCCCGTCCGCCGCGCGGCCACCCCTCCGAGGGAGGGGAATTTTCAAGAGGGGAAGGTGCAGACGGATTCGGGGAGCCGATCCGTCTGAAGCTGTACGCCCAAAGCGCGATATCGGAATTCGCCGGAAAGGAAATTTTGGAGGACGCGGGCTTTCGGGCTTTAATCGACCGACACGCGCGGCTCATGGGAAAGCACGGTCGGATTTTAACGCGCATGTCGGGCACCGAGCCCAAGGTGCGCGTCATGGCCGAGGGCGCGGACGCGGAGCTGGTGAGGGTCGCGCTGGCGGAAGCGGGGGAATACATAAAGCAACGGAAAAATGAAAGATGAAAATTAAACAAGTGAAAACCGTCAATAACTGAAAAGTGAAAACTGAAAATTATGGACCTGTCGAAGAAGAAACTTTATATTATGCTATAAGTTCCTTACCCGCCGACAAAGTCGTCTTTACGGGTATTCGACCGAAATTTTCAGTTTTCAGTTAGTAAAACGACAGGTATAACTTTCAGTTTTCAGTTAGTAAAAAGGAGTTTATATGGAGAATATGGAAAACGCGGAAATAACGGGGAAAGAGATTTCTTTTCTCACGCTGTTTAAAGCGATCCTGAAAAAATGGCTTTTGATCGGTTTGTGCACGGTGTTCGGCGTGCTGGTCATGGCCTTTTACGTCCTCGCGTTCGAGCCGCCGACCAAGGAAATCTATAAAAAGGAAATCTATATTTTCACGACGTACGTGGACGTGAGCGGCAAAACGGTGAACAATTTGCTGGACGGTATCTTTTCGTACCTGACCGGCGAGGAATACAAGTACGCGATCTACAACGGCGTCAAGGACGATCTGAACACGCTGTCGAAATTCGCGGAGTTGCAAACCGAGGCGCAAAAACGGGCGTTGTTCTTTAAGGAGTTCGTTCTCGAACGGGGCACGCCCTCCCGCCTCGACGTTTACACGCTGGACTACGGAGCGGAGATCGCGCAAAAAATCATGGACAAGACCGCCGGCCTTGCAAGAATATGGAGTCAGCAAGCGGTGGATAAATTTATCGAGGCGATAACCGAGAATCAAATTTCCACCGAGCCGCCCGTGGTTGCGATTTCCTCCGGCGAGGAATTGCTCAGTATTTCGCCCGATCAATATCAGGGAACCGGCGCGGTCACGTCCGGCGGCAGGGTGTCCAAAGTGGTTATCGGCGGTCTGGTCGGATTGATTGTGGGCGCGGGTATCGCGGTCGTTCTGTATTTCTTTAACGGCAAGGTCAATTCGGCCAACATGCTCGAGCATATGGGCGTTTCGTTCCTGTGCCGCGTCAAGGACGGCGCGGCCGAGGGAGCGTGGGCGGAAACCGCCGCGAGGCTTAAATTTTCCGAGGCGAAAAAGGGCGGGCATGAAACGATAGTTCTGCTCTCGTTCGGGGACGCCGGATTGTCGGAAAAGGCCGCCGAAAGCGTGCGGGCCGAGTTGGGGAATTTGGGAGGCGGCGGCTCCGCGCCGACGCTGACATTCGCGGAGGTCGGGCCGGATTACGCCTATTTGAGCGCGGCCGCGGGTACGGACGGCGCCGTGCTGTGCGTAAACGGAAAAAAAGACCGCGTAAAGAACGTCAAGGCCGTCAAGGAAAGTTTGGAAGCGGCGGGCGTCAGGATTAAGGGCGCGGTCGTCGTCGAGCCGGGGCAGGACTTCGTTATATAAAGTAAAAAGTAAAAGGGAAGAAGTATCGGTTATTCGTTATTAGGTTGTTATGGTGACGGCTCGGCAACGGCCTCGCCTCGCAATAACAACATTGCGCAAGGGTGTCAAGTAAAGATTGAGATTGCCAGGACAAGCCACCCCCGTCGCCTGACGGCGACATCCCTCCGAGGAAGGGGAATTTTAAAAGGAATAGATGAAGAGCGGGCACTCCTCCGAGGGAGGGGAATTTTTCAGGAGATAGGATTTCAAAGCAATGACGAACAAGGACGAGAAAAAAAATGTCGGCATCATCAGAGGCCACAAGATCACGGGATTCGCGGTCGATTTAGGGGTCTGCCTTTTCGCCTATATCGTCGCCGTGTTCTTTAATACGGAAGCCCGTAAGAATATGCTGACGTGGGCGTGCGCGCTGTCCCTGCTGCTCGCGGTGGGGTTCGTTCTCTTGGCCATGTTCGTCCTCGATTGCTATTCGGGCCTGCGTAAATACGCGGGCCGCGTGGATATCGTACGCGTCATCTTCGCGCACTTTGCCGCCGCGTTCATGTTGGGCATGATCAATATCGTCGGGCCGGTTCGGGAGCATACGCTGTTAAGCTTGGATTTTATCGGAGTCTTTACCGAAACCAGCATTCTATTTACGCTTATGGCGCGCTTTTTCCCTTGGTTCATCAAATATCTCAAGCATTTGGGGGCGCGCGTACAGCCGGGGATCGGGCAAAAGAAGGCGCTGATCATCGGCGCGGGCTATACCGGCGCGTATGCGATCAACCGCTTTATCAACAATCCGAGTCTGGGGTACCAGCCTGTCGTCGTGATCGACGACGACCCCGTGAAGCATAATATGACTTTGAGCGGCGTGCGCGTCGCGGGCGGCCGCGACGTTTTGGCCGAAACCGCCAAAAAGTTTAAAGCCGAGTTGATTATCATCGCGATTCACCATATCAAACGTTCCGAATTGAAAACGCTGTACGAGAGCTGCCGCACGACCGGCTTGCCCGTCAAGGTTCTGCCCGCGATTGCCGACGGCGTGGGCGACGAGGCCGTTAAATTGGCCGACATCAAGATCGAGGAGCTGCTTGGGCGCGACGAAATCAAGGTCCGGCGCGAGTTGGTGGACGTTTGCGTAAAGGACAAGGTCGTGCTGGTCACGGGCGGCGCGGGCTCGATCGGTTCGGAATTGTGCAGGCAAGCGTTAAAATTCGGATGCAAGTATTTGGTCGTTTTGGATTCCTATGAGAACGGTTTGTTCGAGCTGGATAACGAATTGATTCAGGATCATAGAGGCCGGTATACGGTCGTCGTGGGCAATATCCGCGATGAAAACAAATTAAAGAGCGTATTCGAGACCTACGCGCCGCAGGTCGTATTCCACGCCGCGGCGTATAAGCACGTGCCGATGATGGAGCACAGTCCCGTCGAGGCGATTAAAACCAACGTGTTCGGTACGTTGAACCTCGTGCGGTGCTGTATCGCGGGCGGCGCGGAGAAGCTGGTTTCGATCTCGACCGATAAGGCGGTCAATCCCGCCAACGTTATGGGCGCGACCAAGCGGATCGCCGAGATGATCATTCAGACCTACGGCAAAAAATCGGGCGTCAGGATGGCGGCCGTGCGCTTCGGCAACGTCGTGGGCTCTAACGGCAGCGCGATCCCGATCTTTTTAAAGCAGATTTCCGAGGGCGGGCCGGTCACCGTTACGCATAAGGATATCAAACGCTATTTTATGACGATTCCCGAGGCGGTCAGCCTGGTGTTGCAGGCGGGAGCGTTCGCGGAAATGGGCGAGGTGTTCGTGTTGGATATGGGCGAACCGGTCGGTATTTATGCTTTGGCCGAGGATTTGATCCGCCTGTCGGGCTATAAGCCCCACGAGGACATCGAGATCAAGATCGTGGGCCTTCGGCCGGGCGAAAAGCTTTTCGAGGAGTTGCGGTTCGATAACGAAACGCACGGCATGACGCAGCACGAGGGAATTTTTGTGACCAAATTGCAAAAGATCGGGAGCGGCTGGCTGGCCGGTCATTTACAGCATTTGCGGGAATGCGCGGCCGCCGAGGACACGGAGGGCGCGGAACGGGCGATCTTCGAGATGGTGCCCAGCGCGTATCGCGAAGCGAAACACACAAAGTAGAAGAGGAATGAATTGAAAAATGAAAGATGAAGAATGAAAAAATTATGGTTGAGATTGCGACGCCTCCCGATAAGTTCGGCTTGCAACAAGTCTAATGACAGACAAGACGACGCGGGATTTGACCGAATTTTTCATTTTCCATTGTTCAGCTTTCATTTAGTAAAAAATGAAGATCGATATTATACAGGCGATATTTCTCGGCCTTGTGCAGGGCTTGACGGAGTTTTTCCCCGTGTCAAGCAGCGGACATCTTGTGCTGTTTCAGGATATTTTGGGGCTCGGCGGCACGGAGGAAGCGGCGGCGAGCCTGATGACATTCGATATTTTTTTGCACGTCGGCACGCTGGCCGCGGTTTTCGCGGTGTTTTGGCGGGATATTTGGGACTTGTTCCGGCCGCCGTTTAACCGCTTGCTGATGCTGATCGGCGCGTGCGTGCCCGCCGCCGCGGTCGGCTTTTTATTGTCCGACCGGGTAGAGGAATTCTTCGGGAACGGGACGTACCTGCCCTTCTTCTTTCTGCTGACCGCGGCGATTTTGTTTATCGCCGACACGGCGGCCAAAAGACGTCAAAAACAAAAAAAGCCCGAATCGCCCGTGGGAATCAAGCACGCCGCGCTTATGGGCCTCGCGCAGGCGGCGGCGATCTTTCCGGGGCTGTCGAGGAGCGGGACGACCATTTCGGCCGGGATCTTGAGCGGGGCCGAACGGGGCCGCGCGGCGCGGTTTTCGTTCTTTTTGAGCGTTCCCGTGATCGCGGGCTCGGCTCTCGTTTCGGTCGTGAAGGGCGGCTTGTCGGGCGCGGGCGGCGTCGGGCTGACCGCGATCGCGGCGGGCATGGCCGCGGCGGCGGTTTCGGGCTTTTTGGCCTTGAAGCTGATGCTGAAGGTCGTTTCCAAAAACAATTACAGGTGGTTCGCGCTGTATATGGCCGCTTTCCCCGCACCCTTTTCAAAAAATTTTAACTTGTATATAGTATACCAAATTTTTATCGTTTTTGAAAGCATTTTTTAATCTTAATCGAATTTTAATTTTCGATTGCAATTTGCGTTTAATTTTTGTTTTATCCGCAAGCCGCCGCAACGCCGCCATCGGAGTTGCGGCAAAACACAAAAAGAGGGGAACGTGCAATGCCCATCTCGACCGAAGCGAGGGGCGAAACCCCGAAGCGAAAATGACGTTAGAGCGCATCCGCTTGATTGCCGATGATCAAAGGAAACTTTTCCACAACCAATTCCCTCACCGCCTCCGGCCCCAAATCGGGAAACGCGATCACCCTGCAGCTTTTGACAAACCGTTTATAGTACGCCGCCGCGCCGCCGACCGCCTTTAAATAGGCCGCGCCGTGCTTTTCGATATCCCGCATGACCTCCGCGCTCCGGTTTCCCTTGCCGATCATGATTTTCAAACCCTTTTCGAGCAAGGGCAAGGTCAAACTGTCCATGCGCGCCGAGGACGTCGGCCCGCAGCTGCCGATAATTTCGCCCGGCTTTTCGGGCGACGGGCCGCAATAGTAGACCGCCGCGCCGTCCAAAAGAAACGGCGGCTCCTTTCCCGCGGCAATCAGCGCGGCGATCCGCCTGTGCGCCGCGTCCCTCGCCGTATAGATCGTCCCGGTCAGAAGGACGAGGTCGAATCCTTTTAATTCTTCCAAATCTCCCGCTTTCGGGGGCAGCCGCAATTCGGTTGTTTTGAGTTCTTTCATACTTTCCTTTTATGAATTGAAAACTGAAACGCTTGGCCTGTCGTTTATTGAAGTGAAAACTGAAAACTGAAAACTGAAAATTTCGGTCAAGCACCCGTAAAAACGGCTTTGTCGGCGGGTAAGGAACTTACAGCATAATAAAAGTTTCTTCTTCGACAAGTCCATAATTTTCAGTTTTCACTGCTTAATTTTCAGTTTTCAGCTTTCAGTTTCCACTTAAATCTTCTTTACGTTCCTTACCCGCCGACAAGCCTTCTTTTACGGACATTTGACCGAAATTTTCAGTTTTCAGTTTTCAGCTTTCACTTCCACTCCAACCTCCCTCTTCTAACGGAATGGCATTGCACGCTGATTCCCACGGGCAGCATACCGATATGCGTCGGATAGGTTTCCACGTGCACGGCAAGGCAGGTATTCGGCCCCCCGAACCCTTGTACCCCGATTCCCAAACCGTTGACCGCTTTCAAAATTTCCCGCTCTAACCGCGCCGCGTCCGCGTTTTCGGACGCTTTCCCCGTTTCCCGGATCAGCGCGGATTTGGACAACCGCAAGGCGTAATCCGCCGTGCCGCCGATCCCGACGCCCAAAACGACCGGCGGACAAGGCTTAGACCCCGCGCTTTTCACGGCCGCGGCAACCGCGTCGATAATCCCCCGTTCGCCCTCGTTGGGATAGAGCATTTTCAGTGTGCTCATATTTTCCGCGCCCGCGCCCTTAATCAGCCAATCTATGCAAAGGCCGTCCCCGTCCGCGATCTCGGTATAGACGATCGCGGGCGAATTCCCTCCCGACGGTTTCCGCGTCAAGGGATCACACACCGACAGACGAAACGAGCCCGCGTGATACGCCTCGTCCACGGCGGCGTTCAGCGCGTCCTCCAAAAGGCCGCCCGTCACAGCCGCTTCCGCCCCGAGCTTGACAAAGAACAGCACAAGCCCGGTATCCTGGCAGGCGGGCGAGCTTGTCCTTTCGGCTTCCTTGTTGTTTTCCGAAATGACGTCCAAGCAATACCGCGCCGCCGCCGAGGTTTCCCTCTCCCCGGCGCGTTTCAGCAGCTCCGTCATTTCGGGCTCGACGCGGCACAGCCCTTTCAGCAAGGCTTCCCGCACGGCGGCCCGGATCTCCGCGCAATCATATTTCCTCATACCGTATATAATAACAGAATTATCGAAAAAAAACAAATGCCTTGGCGGGAAAACCGCGGCGACGCCACCCTTTTTTGACGGACGGTTTTTATGTCATTGCGTACCCGCAGGGCACAGGCGGCGTTTTTCTTTTAGTATAAAAGAAAGCGGGCCCTAACTCTTTTCTTTTACTTCTTCATTTTTTTATGGTATAATAAAAAAATATGGCTCTCTCTATCTGCTCGATCGCCAGCGGCTCGCGCGGCAACTGTATTTTGGTCAAGGGCGCGGATACCGCGCTGCTGATCGACGTCGGCGTCCCGCTCGAATATTTGGTCAAAGCTTTAGAGAGCCTGAATATTTCCCCCGCTCAAATCGACGGCGTGCTGATCACGCACGAGCACGGCGATCATACCAACGGCCTGCCCGCGTTTTGCCGCCGCTTCCCCGCGCCGGTCTACGTGTACGAGCAAGCGGCGGCGGGCGTCAAAAAACGCTTGCGCAAAGAGACCTTCGATTTTCGTTGCGTCGTTTTTTCCGACGGGGATTTTTTTATCAAAGGCTTGGGCGTGTCGCCGATCGTCCTGCCTCACGACGTTCCCTGCACGGGCTATTCGATTTGGGACCGCGAGGAAAAAATCAGCGTCGTCACCGACCTGGGGACGATGCCGACGCGCGTGTTGCAATCGGTCGCGGACAGCGGCGTTTTGATGATCGAGAGCAACCACGATCCCGACCTTTTGCGGGCGTCGTCCAAGTATCCGCCGGTCTTAAAGCGCCGGATTTTGTCCTCTCACGGGCATCTCTCCAACGCCGATTGCGCCGAAGCCGTCGTGCGGCTGTACGCGGCGGGCCGCTTGAAACGCGTGATTTTGGCACATTTGTCGCTGGAAAACAACTACCCCGATCTCGCCTTGAGTACGTTACGGGCGGCGTTTCAACGGGCCGGTCTGAGGATCGAGGGGCTGGAAGTCAGCGTGGCGGAACAGTATAAAACGACGGGATTCTTGGCCGCGACCAGTTAAAATTCTCAATTCTTAATAAAGCTTGAGGAAACGTAAAAATTTGAAAACCGCAACCCCAGATCAGTCAATCCGTCCCCGTCCGAAAGATTCGGCGGCGGTTTTCTTTTTTGCGGTTCTCGCCAATTTGGGTGTTCAGCTTCTATTTACGGTCGGGCTGATCGCCTACGCGGGCGGTCTGGAGGCCGCGCTGAACCTCCTGCAAACCGATTTCGCGGCCAATATCGCGGCGGCAGTTTTGATCCAGTGCGCGATGCTCGCCGCCCTGCTCCTGTGGACGCGCTCCCGAAAATTGAATCCCTTATCCGCCGTGCGCGCCGCCCCGCTAAAGCCCTTGGGGATCGGATACGCGGTTCTGATGGGCCTTACGGCGCTGTTCGGCTTTATGTTTGTCTCTTTCGCGGCCGATTACCTATTTTCCCTGATCGGTTACGACGCGGGTATGCCCGAAGCGCTGTCGTTCGACACGGCGGGTAAAATGATCGTCGGTTTGCTGGCCGCCGCCCTGCTGCCCGCCGTCGTCGAGGAATGCGTTTTCCGCGGCGTCCTTTTGCGGGGACTGGAGCGCGCGGGCAAACGGCGCGCCGTCCTGCTCTCGGCCGCCGCTTTCGCGCTGATGCACATGAATCCCGCCCAGACCGTGCATCAATTCTTACTGGGAATCGCGCTGGCGGTCGCCGCGGTCGAAACCGGTTCCTTGCTCGCCCCGATGATTATGCACTTTCTGAACAACGCGCTGGTGGTCGTTTGGGAGTACGCGGGGGTCGATCCCTCGTTCGGCGCAAATTCGTCACAAATATTTTGGCTCGCGTGCGTGACTTTTTTGGCCGGAACGGGTATAATGATAGGGATCACCGCGCTGTACCGAAAATGGAACAAGGCACAATTAAAGGGAACAGGTATCGGATGTCGTTCTTCCGTGAGTGAAGAATCTCAACCGAATAAGCCTTGTTTCAAAGCCTTGTTGTTCGAGGAACGCAACACGGTTACGTTCGGCCTCGCGGCGTCGGTCGCCGTTGTCGCGGTGTGGATATTCGTATTCGTCAGCGGGTTATTTGGATAGCTTAAATAAAAAAAGGTCCGGTATATGACACGCAAGCCGTCACAGATTGGATGTCAGACGGGCGACGGTTGGCAATGTCGGCGGGGGAGCGTAGCTCCTCCTACGTGACCGAGCCGACTTGACAATCGTAGGCCGTATCACACCCGATATGTGACGGCCTATAAAAAGGAATAACATGGAAAAAAACCTGCCGACGTTGCGCCGCATCTACAACGCAAGCTTTATCGCCTACTTTTGCATCCTGCTCGGAGCGGCGCTGTTGCGCATGATCATCTATTGGGGACTTTTCGATTTCCTGTCCGACGACGGATTGGATTACGTCTTTTCCTTCATCACGCAAATCCTGCTGCTCGGCCTCGCGCCGGTTTTGTTGATCGGCCTGTATTTTAAAAAGAGCGCGAAAGGGACGCTGGAGTACCTGCAAGTCAAAAAGCCCAAGCCCTACGTCTTTTTCGCTTTCGTGATCGGTCTCGTCGGCTTTTTCGCCAGTTACTTTATCGCGATCGTTTGGAACATGATCATGAGCGGTCTCGGTTGGCACTCTCCGAATTCGGCATTCTCGATCTATACGCTCCCCCAATTCCTGCTGGCCGTGGTCTTCACGGCGGTTCTCCCCGCGGTTTGCGAGGAAATCACCCACCGAGGCCTGCTCCTGCGGGCGCAGAAATCGACGGGCGCGTCCGACCGGTCGATCGTCGTCATGGGCGGTATCCTGTTCGGCCTGTTCCACATGTACGTCGGGCAGACCTTTTTCACCGCGATTTTAGGCGGCGTCATGGTGTTCGTCACGCTCAAAAGTAAATCCATTCTGCCCGCGATGTTCATTCACTTCACCAACAATTTTATGAGCGTGTATTTGGAATTCGCTTACCTGAACGGCCTGCCCGGCCGGGGCTTTTTCGCGACGCTGCAAAACGCCGTGACCAATCCCGCGCCCGCGATGCTGCTGATCGTCGCCTGTATGCTGTGCGTGCCCGCGGTGTTCCTCCTGTGTTGGGCCTTTTTGCGGCTGGCCCGCCGCGCGGGCGACGCCCCGCCCCCGAAGCCCCGCACCGTTCCCGTTTACCCCTACAATCCCTACGCGCCCTACGGCGCGAATCCCAACGCCCGCAATCCTTACGCGCAAAATCCCTACGAATACCGCCGTCCGTACAATCCGTACAATCAAAATCCGAACAATGCGCCGTACCCGCAGAACGGGCAAAACGCCGGCCCCGATCCGAACAGCCCGTTCCCCGAATACGAAAAGCCCGCGCCGCAACAAAATCCTTACGGCCAGCCGCAAAACCCCTATTCGGCGCAACCAAATCCCTACGGCCAACCGCAAAATCCGTTTGAACCGCCGCAAAACCCCTACGCGCCGAACGGTCAACAACCGTTCAATCCTTACGCGCCCCCGCAGAACGCTTTCGTTCCGCCCGAGGGATCGGCATGGCAACCGATTGAAAACCCCGACAAGCTGGCCGCACCCGCGCTGCCCGTTTTCAAGCCGTCGGCCGCCGACAATATTTTCAAATACGCGTCGTTGATTTTCGCGGGATTGATCACGCTGATTTCGTTCATCTTAAGATTGTGATCTTTTTATTGAACCTTCGCGGGGGGAACTTTTTTGCAAAAGAGTTTCCCCCGCGCCCCTTTCAAAAAACTTTTGTTTTATGAACTGAAACCTGAAAATTATTGACCTATCGTTTATGAACTGAAAGCTGAAAATTTCGGTCGAGTACCCGTAAAGACGGCTTTGTCTGCGGGTAAGGAACTTACAGCATAATAAAAGTTTCTTCTTCGACAGATCCATAATTTTCCGTTTTCAGTTTTCAGTTTTCAGTTTTCCGTTATTTATTTTTCACCTCTCCCCTCCCGTCCCCGTATACTGTCTTGTGTACACCTACGCCGCTTTGCTTTCCGATATCGCCCGCCTTTCCCGCGCCGGTTTAAAAACCGGTTCGATCGGCAAAACCGTTCTCGGCGTCCCGATCCCTTATATCCGGATCGGCGGCGCGGACGGCCCGCAAGCGATCGTACAGGCGGCGATCCACGCCCGCGAGCACATCACCGCCCCTTTGACGGTCGGCTTGCTCGAATACGCTTTGGAAACCTTTTCCCGCGAATGGAAAGCCCGCGGCATTTATTTTGTCCCCATGGTCAATATCGACGGCGTGCGTTTGGCGCAGGAGGGCGCGGATTTTATTCCCGACCCGAAACGGCGGGAATTTTTACGGCGCGTCAACGGAAGCGGCGATTTTTCGCTGTGGAAGGCGAACGCGAACGCGGCGGATTTAAACTGCAACTTCCCCGCGCGCTGGCATACGGGCGCGGAGAACGTGAACGCACCCGC
>BNZQ01000009.1 GCA_026001225.1 Clostridia bacterium | reverse complement strand
ACAATCTTCTTGACCCACGTTAGGTCCCTCCTTTGATACTTTTTGTGCCTCTTCAACACTATTGTACCAAAGAATCAACCTCGTGGGTCTTCTCTTGTCCCGTTGCTCTCCATTTTACAACTTGCCATAGGATAACGCCTTTACTTTTCCCCTCATTTCGTTTGTCTTTTCTTAAAAAATATTGTATAATATTTCACGGTTCAAATATGCACTTGTAAAAACTTTTTTGTGCATGGAAAAAATTTCACAAGGACAACCTTGTTTTCCGTGTGATTTTACAAGGTAAGCGTAACGAAAAGGAGAAACTATGCCGGTCATTTCAATGAAACAGTTACTGGAAGCGGGCGTGCATTTCGGGCATCCGACCCGGAAGTGGAACCCCAAGATGGCCAAGTACATCTATACCGAGAGGAACGATATTCATATCATCAACCTCGAGAAGACGGTGGACTTGATCGACGAAGCCTACAAATTCGTCAACGAGCTTGTGCGGAGCGGAAAATCCATTCTGTTCGTCGGCACCAAGAAACAGGCGCAGGAAGCGATCGAGCAGGAAGCGATCCGTTGCGGCATGTTCTATGTTAAAGCGCGGTGGTTGGGCGGAACCTTGACCAACTTCAACACGATCCGCAGTCGGATCGACCGCATGAACAAGCTCAACCAAATGGAAAAGATGGGGGATTTCGATATCCTGCCCAAAAAAGAGGTTTTGAAGCTGAAAGCCGAGCGCGACGTTTTGGAGCGCAATCTGAACGGCATTAAGGATATGCGGACGTTGCCGGGCGCGTTGTTCGTGGTCGATCCCAAAAAGGAAGCGATCGCCGTGCATGAAGCGCGTTCTTTGGGGATTCCGATCGTGGGCGTCGTGGACACCAACTGCGACCCCGACGAGGTGGATTATTGCATAGCCGCCAACGACGACGCGATCCGCGCCGTCAAGTTGATCGCGGCCGGTATCGCGGACGCCGTGATCGAGGCCAAAGGCGGAGAACAGTTCACGCTCGTGCCCGAAACCGTCGAGGCCGAGGTCGAGACCGTGGATATGGAGGCCGCTTTGGGCGGCGATATCCGCAGGCAGGCCGAAGCCGCCGCCGCCGAAACGAGCGAGGATATGAAAGTGTCGGACGTTGCGGAAGACACGCAAGCGGAATGATTTTATTTTAAGAATAGCCAAAGTTTTTGGAAAAGGGTGTGGGGAAAACTTTTTTGCAAAAAAGTTTTCCCCACAAGCCCCTTTCAAAAAACTTTGGCAGCTATAAAAATATAAGGAGAAATTAAGAATGTATACGGCACAGGATGTAGGAAAGTTGCGCGAAAAGACCGGCGCGGGCATGATGGATTGCAAGAAAGCGTTGGAAACGACGGGCGGGGATATGGACAAGGCGCTCGATTATTTGCGCGAAAAGGGAATCGCTTCGGCGGCCAAGCGCGCCGACAAGATCGCCGCCGAGGGCGTTGTGGAGAGTTATATCCACATGAAGGGCAAAATCGGCGTGCTGGTCGAGGTCAACTGCGAAACCGACTTTGTGGCCAAGGGCGACGATTTTCACGCGCTGGCCCACGAGATCGCGTTACAGATCGCCGCGAGCAAACCGCTGTACGTGAGCCGCGAGGAGGTGCCCGCCGAGGTGATCCAAAAGGAAAAGGATATCCTGACGGCGCAGATCAGGAACGACGAGAAGAATAAGAACAAGCCCGCCGCTATCGTCGAAAAGATGATCGAGGGGCGGATCGGCAAGTTTTACGAGGAAAACTGCCTGCTCGATCAGGTCTATATCAAGCCCGACGAGAAGGGGCAGGAAATCAAGGTCAGTCAGCTGATCGTCAATGCGACCGCAAAATTGGGCGAAAAGATCACGGTGCGCCGCTTCGCTCGCTACGAGATGGGCGAGGGCATCGAGAAAAAGACGAGCGATTTGGCTAAGGACGTAGAGGAACAGATCGCTAAATCAAGTAAAAAGTAAAAGCAATAATAATAAGTGAAAAGTAAAAGGTGAAAGGTGAAAAGTTAAGGATAAGCTTCTTCACTGCGTTCAGAATGACACAAAAAACCGAACTTTTCACTTAATAAAACTATTTTCTTGATAACGGAAGTATGAATAAATACAAACGCGTCATTTTAAAGATCAGCGGCGAGGCTTTGGCGGGGCCGGAAAAGTTCGGCATCCATATGCCCACCGTCGCCGCCGTGGTCAAGCAGCTGGCGGCGATTCACGCGGGCGGCGTACAGGCCGGCGTGGTGCTGGGCGGCGGGAACTTTTGGCGCGGGCGGCAGGGTACGGATATGAACCGTACGACAGCCGACCATATGGGGATGCTGGCCACCGTCATCAATTCGTTGGCTTTGGCGGACGCGCTGGAAAAAGCGGGCGTGCCGACGCGCGTACAGACCGCTATCGCGATCAACGACGTCGCCGAGCCGTATATCGTCAAGCGCGCGATCCGTCACTTTGAAAAGGGTCGGATCGTGATCTTTTCTTGCGGTACCGGAAACCCGTTCTTTTCCACCGACACGGGCGCGGCTTTGCGGGCGGCGGAAACGGGCGCGGACGCGTTGCTGATGGCCAAAAATATCGACGCGGTATACGACAGCGACCCGCGCAAAAATCCCGACGCCAAAAGATTCGAGACCATTTCCTATATGGATGTGATCAATCGCGGTCTCGCGCTGATGGACGCGACGAGCATTACCATGTGCATGGAAAATAAAATTCCGATCATCACTTTCGGGCTTGCCGAAAAGGACGGGATTGTCAAGGCCGCGCACGGGGACAAAATAGGAACGCTGATTTGTTAAGTAAAAAGTAACAAGTAAAAGGCGTGGATAAATAAAAAGCAAAAGGCAGAATCCGAATTTTTTACCTTTTACTTGTTACTTTTTACTTAAATAAACGGAGGAACGATATATGCCTAACAACCCGCAAGTAACGGAAATTATCAACAAAGCCGCGGCGAAGATGGAAAAGTCGGTCGAGTTCTTCAAGACCGAAATGAACAACGTCCGCGCCGGCCGCGCAAATCCGAAAGTGTTGGATAAAATCACGGTCAATTACTACGGCACGCCGACGCCGCTGACCCAAATGGCGAATATTTCCGTGCCCGAAGCGCGCGTGCTTGCGATCTCGGTGTGGGACCAAAGTGCAGTCAAAGAGGTGACCAAAGCGATTTTAGCCTCCGACCTCGGCATCACGCCCGCGGACGACGGCAGGATTATCCGGCTCGCGTTCCCCCAACTCACCGAGGACCGCCGCAAAGACTTGGTCAAACAGGCCAAAAAAACCTGCGAGGATTCCAAGGTAGCCCTGCGCAACGAACGGCGCGACGCGATGGAATTGGTCAAGAAATTGAAAAAGGACGGCGTTATCACCGAGGACGAATTGAGCCTGTACGAGAAAGACGTGCAAAAGCTGTTGGATAAATATTCGGTCAATTTGGATAAAATATTAGCGGACAAAGAAAAAGAGATTTTAGAGGTATAATCATCGAAATCCGACAAGAAAAATTACCGCGGCATATCGCCTTTATCATGGATGGAAACGGGCGGTGGGCCGAAAAAAGACTGTTGCCGCGCTCGGCGGGGCACGAGGTCGGCATACGCACTTTAAGGAAAGTCGCCGATAAATGCTTCGAGCGCGGAATCGGGGTCGTTTCTATTTACGCGTTCTCCACCGAGAATTGGAAAAGGCCTAAAGACGAGGTGGACAAGCTGTTCGGCCTTTTGAAACGCTTTTTTATCAAAGAATTGAAGCACATGAAACAAAACGGTATCCGTTTGGCGGTCATGGGCGATTTGTCCGCGTTCCCCGCCGACGTGCGCGAGGCCGTGGAAAATGCGTTGCGGGAAACCGCTCACAATACGAAATATGTTTTGAATATCGGTTTAAGCTATGGCGGGCGGGCCGAGCTCGTCCGCGCCGTTCAAAGGCTGACGGCGGCGGGGGAGGCTCCGACCGAGGCGGCGATTTCTAAGTATTTAGATACGGCCGCCTTGCCCGATCCCGATTTGCTGGTGCGGACGTGTGAGAAGCGGCTGTCTAATTTCATGCTTTGGCAATGTGCCTATACCGAAATCTATTTTACCGATACGCCGTGGCCCTCCTTTGGCGAGAAAGCGTTGGCAAAAGCGTTGGAGGAATATGCGGCGCGGACACGGAAGTTCGGCGCGCTTTCATAAAATAAACGGTTGACCACTAACAACTAAAAAATGAATTCTTTCACAAAAAGGCTCCTGACGGGAGCGTTTATATTGGCCGTTATCGCCGGCGCGTTCGCTTTAAAGATTTTGGTGTCGCCGTTGTTTATGGACGCGTTGATCCTGTTCATTTCGGTCATGGCCCTGATCGAGGTAGGCAGGGCGATCACGCCGAAGCTTTCAAGACCTCTGTATTTGATCGTTTTTGCTCATTTGGCTTGCAGCTATGCGCTGATCCTGATCGGCCGGCACACCGAATGGCTTGTGCCCGGCAGCCGGTACAGCACGCTTTTATATACCTCGATCGAATTACCCTCCGTGTTTATCGTCATGCTCGTGTCGGCGTTCTTTTTCAAGGCGCCGCCGAAAACCGCCGAAGCCGCGGGCGAGACGCGGATACAAAAAGGTCTGCCCAATATCGTCAGTACCGCCTTTCTGTTGTTTTATCCGACGCTCCTGTTGATTTTTATGTTGTCCTTAAACAATATCGCGCCGGTTTCCGGCACGGGCAGCGGGGACTTGCGGTCCGTATTCGGTATGATCATACTGTTTGCCGTGTCGTTCGGCTCGGATACGTTCGCGTACTTGATCGGTATGACCTTTAAAGGGCCCAAATTGTGTCCGAATTTAAGCCCGAAAAAGACAATCAGCGGCGCGGTCGGCGGCCTTTTGGGCGGCGTAATCGGGGCGATGATCGGATTCCTGTTGTTTAAATATCTGCTCGCGGGCGTTGCGGACGGCAAGGACATCCAAATTTATCATTATATCGTCATGGGCGTCGTAGGCAGCGTCTTTACGCAATGCGGCGATTTGGCCGCGAGCTTCATTAAGCGGTTTTGCGAAATCAAGGACTATTCCAACGTTTTTCCCGGACACGGCGGATTTATGGACCGGCTGGACGGGCTGATTTTTAATTCGATATTTGTGTATTTCTACCTGATGGTGATTTTGATTTGAAACGTATCGCGATATTGGGGAGTACCGGCTCGATCGGCACGCAGACCTTGAACGTCGTCCGACGGCATCCCGATTTATTTAAGGTTTCCGCATTGACCGCGCACTCGAACGCCGCTTTGCTCGGCGCGCAGGCGGCCGAATTCCGGCCTGCGTTTCACGGCTTGCAAAAAGACGACGCGCTGAACCGCCCCGAAGTCTATGACGCCGATATCGTCGTCGCCGCGGTGACGGGGACGGTCGGCTTGTCCGTTTTGGTGAACGCGCTGAAACGGGGCGTAAAACAGATCGCCCTCGCCAATAAAGAGGCGATCGTTGCGGGCGGGGACTATGCCGCCGCGTTGATCCGAAACCATCGGGAAAAGGGCGTCAATGTCATTCCCGTGGACAGCGAGCATTCCGCGATCTTTCAATGTTTGCGGGGCGACGAGGGGCGGGAACTCAAACGCGTGATTCTGACCGCGAGCGGCGGGCCGTTTTTGCGGCGCGATCCCGAAACGTCGGAAAACGTCGCGAAGGAAGAGGTATTAAAACACCCGACCTTTAAGATGGGCGCAAAAATCTCGACGGACAGCGCGACCATGGTCAATAAGGGCATGGAGGTCATCGAGGCGAAGTTTTTATTCGGGCTTCGAAACGAACAAATCGACGTGATCGTGCATCCGCAGAGCGTCATTCATTCCATAGCGGAATTTACGGACGGGTCGCATTTCGCGCAAATGAGCTATCCCGATATGGAAATCCCGATTGCCTACGCGCTGACGTATCCCGATCGAGTCGTCACGGGCATGAGCGCGCGGCCGATCGATTTCGCGGCGTTAAAGGCGTTGACGTTCGAGCCGCTGTCGGAGACGCAATTTCCGTGCTTTCGGCTGTGCAGGCAGGCGATGCTTGCAGGTGGCGTCATGACGTGCGCGCTGGCGGCCGCCGACGAGGAGGCGGTCGCGGCATTTCTGGCGGGGGCGATACGGTTTACGCAAATTTATGATATAATAGACGCGGTATTGAATACAATAAAGAATAGGCCGGCGCGGGATTTTGAAGAGATCATGCGGGCGGAAGCGGAGGCGCGGGGGGCCGCGGCAGAAAGGATAAGAGCGTTACATAAGTGAAATCTGAAAAGTGAAAACTGAAAATTGCGGTCGAATGGCCGTAAAAACGGCTTTGTCGGCGGGTAAGAAACATAAAGCATAATGAAAGTTTCTTGTTCGGTATCCATAATTTTCAGTTTTCAGATTTCAGTTTTCAGTTAAAGAAGGAATAGGATGCAAACGGTTCTCGGCATATTTATCGCCGTTCTCGTGCTTTTGGCTATGATTACGATTCATGAGCTGGGGCACTTTACGGCGGGCAAGCTGCTCAAATTTAAAATCAACGAATTCGCGGTCGGTATGGGCCCTAAAATCCTGTCCAAAAAGGGCAAGGACGGCGTGACCTACTCCCTGCGCGCCTTTCCGTTGGGGGGATTTTGCGCGTTCGAGGGAGAGGACGGCAAGGACTATCCCGAACATACTTCGGGCGGCGACGAAGATCCTTGGAGACCGAGAAGCGGTAATTTTACCGAACAGAAACCGTGGAAACGCATCGTCGTTCTTGCGATGGGCGCGCTGTTTAATATCTTTTCGGGACTGATCTTTTCCTTTATCGTCCTCCTGGCCGTGGGCAATACCTATAAAACGACGGGGATTCAGGTCGCCGAGGTATTTGCGAAGGAAACGAGGCCGGAAATCACCTTTGTCGCGCCCGACGCGCCGGAGCCGGACGACAATCCGAACAGGGACAGACTTTTCGCGGGCGATATTATCGTAATGGTCAACGACAGTCGGATCAAAACGTCGGCCGATCTGTCGGCCGCGTTGGAAAGAATCGGGATAGGCGCGCCGTTTTCGATGACGCTTATGCGTGGCGGAGCGGAGATGACGGAGGAAGGCTTTCGGAAGTTCACGTACAAACAAACGCAGGAGAAACAGAGCGTGTTTACTTGCGCGGGGCGTTCCGCCGCGACAGAGGAAGTGACGATCGTCGGTTTGGGGATTTCCCTGCAATCCTTTTACAGACAGAACGACGGCGTTTTGACGCCCTATAAACAGGATTATAACGTATGGACGGCGTTGGGCGACACCGTGCCGTATACCCTCAAAATGGCGGGGCTGATTCTGTCGTCGCTGGGACAGCTGTTTACGAGCGCGACGGGCATCCGTCAGGTGGGCGGCACGATTACCACGGTCGCCGTCATCGGCCAAATGACGGTTGCAAGTTTCAGCAATCTCTTGTTTTTGCTGCCCCTGCTCGCGGTCAATTTGGGGATTTTCAATTTGCTCCCGATCCCCGCGTTGGACGGCAGCCGTATTGTTTTTTGTATTATCGAATGGATTCGCGGTAAACCTGTCAAGCGTAGCGTCGAGGCTTGGATTCACGCGGTCGGGCTGTTCGTGCTGATCGGGTTTATTATCCTTGCGGATATCCTTCAAATCTTTGTATTTAGCTGAGTATAAGATAACGGTCAAACAAGGTCATTGTGAGGAGCGAAGCGACGAAACAATCGCAAAAAACAACCGGAGCGTTTCCGTATTTGTTGAGATTGCCGCGCCTCATTTCATTCCGGATCGCAATGACATTGCCCGAAACCGTCGTTTATACCGGTAAGACATACGTTGCGTTGTGTTTTAACGGTATATATACTTCGCGATACCGTGTCAAAACATCTATAAATTAGCGTACGCTAACTATTTTTCCTTGTCAATCGTTCCGTTTTGTGATATACTGTTCCTATGGAAGTGCGAATGGGAAAAGGGATACACGAGTCCGGCGAGGACTATTTGGAAACCATCTATTTGCTGTCTCAAAAAAAGGCGGGCGTGCACTCGGTGGATATCGCCAACGAATTGAATTATTCCAAGCCCTCGATTACGCGTGCCATGAAAATATTGCGGGCCAACGGCTTGATCGTCATGGACGCCGATAACCATATCCGCCTGACCGCAGAGGGGAACGCAAGGGCCGAGGAAATATTCGATCGTCACGATACGTTAACCAAATTTTGGGTGCTGAACGGCGTGAGCGCGGAAACCGCCGCCCGCGACGCTTGCCGCATGGAACACGATATCAGCGAGGAAACCTTCGCGAGGATCAAGGAGATTGTACGAAATTCACCGATGGTATGAACCATAGGGGCTGACAGCGCGCGTCAGCCCGACATAGCGGCGCGATAAAATAAAAGCAAAGGGTGAAACTTTCGGATAAAACGGTAAGGCGCGGGGTAAGATGAGAAAAGGACTGACTATGAATCAACGAAACAGAGGGATTTTCAAGGCGTTGCTTTTGGCCTCGGCGGTCGTGTTCGCCGCGTTCGCTTTTGCGGCGTGCGGAGGGGACAAGGAAACGGGGGGAGTAAAAACGATCTCGATTGCCGTGCCCGACGGCGCGCCGATCCTGTCGATCGCCAAAATGCGCGCGGAGAATTACGCCGTTGAAAACGGATATAAAACCGAATGGACGACCCTGAACGCCGATACTCTGACCGCGCAAATGATGCAATCCGCACCCGATATCGCCGTCGCGCCGATCAATCTCGGAGCGAAGATGTATAACGAAGCCGAGGATCACGGATACCGCTTCGCGGGCGTGTCGATTTGGGGAATCATGCACTTAGTGTCCGACGATCCGGTTTTTGACAACGCGCCGGACAATCAGGCGCGTATGGATATTTTGAAGGGCAAAACGGTTTACGCTTTTACGGAATCGGGCACGCCGGGGATTACTTTACGGCATCTGCTGAATCAGTACGGGATCGCAGGCGAGGTCACGGTCACTTATCTGAACGGTCCGAGCGACGTTCTCGAGGCGATTAAAGAGGACAAAGATAAAGGAATAATACATTACGCCGTGTTGGCCGAACCGGTCGCCACTCAAGCGGCAGGTGCAAGTCAAAGACCCGGATTTGTTCCGAAAATCAATTTTCAAACCTTGTGGAAAGAAAAGCACGGCGATCAAATGTACCCGCAGGCGGGATTGTTTTTCCATAAAAGGCTGTTGGAAAAGGACAAGGCGTTTTTGGATAAATTCATTTCCATGGCCGCTCTATCGACCGATTGGGCGTTTAACAACCCCAAAGAGGCCGGGGATTTGGCCAAAAACGTTTTGAATTCGGCGGCGATTCCCGGAGGCGGCCCCGTAAAAATCGCCGTAGACGCGGGACGATTGCCGCTCAATTTCACGTATGCCGCCGAGGCCAAGGCCGCCGTCAACGCCTATCTGGAAATCATCAAAAACGACAGCGCGAACAGCGTGAATTTGATCGGCGGGAAAGTGCCGGACGAGAATTTTTATTATTCAAAAGGATGAGATTCTTCACTTAAAGGAACGGCATGACAAAAGGAAGCGACAGGACAAAGAAAAACGGCGCGGCAAACGGAAACGACCGGAAAACGGCGTTTTTAAAACGCCTGCCGTACCGGATCGCGGGATTTGCCCTGCTCGTCGGGATTTGGGCGATAGTATCCGTTACCCGCCTCAACGACTACGGCGTTGTTCCGACTCCGTGGAGGACGCTCGTTTTATTGTGGAGCGAGCTCGGCACGGGAGGTTTTTATAAGGCGGTCGGGGGGACGCTGTGGCGGAGCTTGTACAGCTTCCTGATCGCTTTCGCGGCGGCGGCCGTGTTCGCGGTTCTCGCGCATTTATGGAAACCTGCAGCCGATCTCGTTTCTCCGTTTGCGACCGCGTGCCGCGCTATGCCCACGATCGCGGTGATTTTGATTCTGTTGCTTGTCGTGGGAGGCGCGGCGTTACCCGCCGCCGTCGCTTTTTTGGTGGTTTTTCCGCTGTGTTATGAGAATGTGCGTTCAGCGTTGGACGGCGTGGATCGGAAATTGTTGCAAATGGCCGACGCATTCGGCGTGTCCAAAGGCGGGCAAATTTGGAATATCTATCTGCCCGGCGCGGCTTCGGCGGTATTTTCCTCCGTGATCGCCAGCTTCGGACTGAATATAAAGGTCGTGATTGCCGCCGAGATTCTGGGACTGCCTACGGTATCGATCGGGTATATGCTGTTACACGCCAAACAGAGTTTTGATTTTGAACTGGCGTTCGTGTGGTTAATCGTCGCCGTATTGCTGGGATTTTTATGCGAGTGCTTGTTACGGCTGCTTGCGCGCTATGCTTTGCCGTGGAAAAAAGGCTGAGAAAAAGGGTTTTCCGAAAAAGGAAAAGGAGAAAAATCAAAATTGAAGCTGACCGGCGTGTCTTTTTCTTACGGTGAAACCGTCATATTCGACAAATTTGACGGCGAATTTGCCGACCGTAAAATCACCTGCGTGCTGGGCCCCAGCGGGTGCGGAAAAACCACGCTGTTGTACTTGTTGGCGGGCTTATATCGGCCGCAAAGCGGCGGCATAGAGGGGGCGGGGAGGCCGTCCTGCGTGTTTCAGGAGCCGCGCCTGATTCCGCAAAAGACCGCCGTCCAAAACTTGGATTTCGTATTAAGGAAGCCTTTCCCCGACAAAGCGGAACGGGAGAATGTGATCGACGGGTATTTGACTTTGGCGGGATTACACGAGGCGCGGAACTTGTATCCGCACGAGCTTTCGGGCGGCATGGCGGGGCGGTTGTCCTTGATCCGCGCGTTTGCCTATCCGTCCGATACCTTGCTGTTGGACGAGCCGTTCGGCGGGTTGGACGCCGAGCTGAAACGGCGGTTGACGGGCGAATTTTTGAAATTGTGGGAACGTGAGCGCCGCACGGTGATCTTTGTGACGCACGACGTGGACGAGGCATTGATCGTCGGGGATTGTGCGCGGGTATACGGGGGAAATCCGATGCGGTTGAAAAAGAATATCGATTTATGCGGAGAGAAGGGCGAGGGACGGCTGTACGGGGCGGAAGCGGACCGCGCGAAAAGAGAGATATTCGCCGCGTTGGACGCTCAATAGGGAATTTTTAACGGATATCGTAATGCGTGAGGAAGCGGTTCCGATTTTTATTTAAGATGAATTTAACCTTTTCCTCGTCGATTCGGTCGAAACGGCAGGGGCCGAATACGCCTTTTAAAGCGTAAGGCCCTTTTTTATTGACGCTCAAAATGAAGCTGTGCTTTTCCTCGTCCACATGATAATAGTACAGGCGGTGCCAATCGATAAAACGGCCGGAAACGTAAATGCCGCGATCCACGACCGCCGAACGGGAAAAGTACATCACAAAGAGAGGCACGGCCACCGAAAACCATACAAGAGCCAAACAGACGAACGTTACGGAAAGCGCGGGGCGGGACATGTCGAAGGTTTCGGCTAAAACCAAACGCGCGGGTATGTCGGATATCGAGGCGACCACGACGCAAAAGATGCTGACCGCCGCCGAGCAGATCGCCCCGATCAGATAATGAATCCGAACGTTTCGCAATACGACGAGTTGAATCGAATTGTAGAGCTTGATTTGCGCGCGCAGAGCAAGGAAACAGTGCCGCGCCATGACGCTTAAAAACGCGGCGGCAAGCACGATCGACAAAATCAAAACGACGATTCCCATTTTGTCTATTATACCATAGAATTGCAAAACGGACAAGAGAAAAGCGGGGCAAGAGAGTGGTCAGTGGTTAGGGGTGTAGGGATTAGGGTGTAGGGAACAGGTAGCGGACAGGGGTCAGTTTTGTCATCTCAACCGGAGCGAAGCAAAGCGAGAGATCACCGACCGAATAAAGTGGTAAAACAAAAAAATATATCGGCGCGGGGGGCGCGCCGATATATCTGAAAATACTCCGGCCGAAATAAATCAGCCAGAGTAAATCGGGAGTTTGGGTTAAGATTTATATTTCAAGCCGGGATCACGGGCAGACGCCCGCGGATCCCAACCGAAATGACAAATTTAACAAAGTCCGATTCGTCGAATTAAAAATAACGCTTCAGCAGGCCCGCGAATCCCGCGCCGTGACGGGCTTCGTCCTTGGCCATCTCGTGTACGGTGTCGTGAATCGCGTCGTAATTGAGTTCCTTCGCTTTTTTGGCCAAATCCAACTTGCCTTGGCAGGCTCCGGCTTCGGCGGCCGCGCGCAGTTCGAGGTTCTTCCTGGTCGAAGACGTGACCACCTCGCCCAACAACTCGGCGAATTTGGAGGCATGTTCGGCTTCGTCGTAGGCGTACTTTTCAAACGCCGACGCGATTTCCGGATATCCTTCGCGGGAGGCTTGGCGGGCCATCGCAAGATACATACCCACCTCGCAGCACTCCCCGTTGAAGTTCATGATCAAGCCGTCGTAAACCGCTTTGTCGATCTTGTCTTTCGCGCCGACGCCGATAGCGTGCTCGCACGCAAAAGCGGGGGCGGCGGAGGTCTTTTCCGCAAACTTGGCGCAGGGCGCGCCGCATTGCGGACATTTGGCGGGCGCATCGCCGCCTTCGTGAACGTAGCCGCAGACCGAACAGACGAATGTTTTCATGTTTTGTTTCTCCTTTTTATGTCAATGTATATTTTGTTTCTTTTAAGGTTCAGGTTTTTCGGACGGGCCTTCCTTTAAACGCATTCGGGGCACAAACCGTATACGAGCAACCGGCGGGTTTCCACCTTGTAGCCTTGCTGTTCCATCAGCGCGCCGATATCGGCGGAGACGGTTTCGGGTACGTCGACCACGGCGCCGCAGCCCTTGCATACGAAGTGAACGTGCTCGGTCATCACCGCGTCAAAGCGTTCCTGCCCGTCCACCTCGGCTACCGTTTGCACCAAGCCCGCGTTTTCGAATTCCGTCAGGTTGCGGTACACCGTTCCCAAGCTGAGGCGGGGATACTGCGTGCGGAGCGCGTAATAGACCTGTTCCGCGGACGGGTGAATCTCGGTCGATCGAAGCCATTCGAGGATCGCCTCCCGTTTGACGCTGTGCTTTTGTTTTCCCGCGTTCGTTTTCATTGCGCTTCGCTTACCCTCCGGAAAGCCTTAACAATAATCGAATAATCATCATCGCGCATAAATAAAATTGATAATCATTATTATTATTGTTGATATGATTGTATCACATCTTTATAGGTTTGTCAAGGGGTTTTGAAAAAAATTTTTTTAAGGGCCGTTTTTCGGAGGAAACGATATGCGTATTTTATGCGTTTTTCACGCATATTTTGCAAAAAATAGATTAAAAATGAGAATAAAATTTTTTCAGAAAAATGTCGAAAATTTTTAAAAAACTTTTTTCGCGAGTGAAATGCAGGCTGCGGGAGGGGTTAAAAGGCGGGATTATAGGGTTTGAAAATTTATCAATATAGTGTATAATGAGTATATTGAACGGAGGGCTTGCGCGCGGGTGGAGAACGAAACGAAAAAAGAAACCAAGGAGAAATACGAGCCGATCGGATTTTTACTGTTTTTGGCGTTCGTCCTTACGGTGTTTACCGCGCTCATGTTTGCCTTTTACGCGGGCGCGGCGAGGGCGAGGAGGATACAGGACGCGAAACGGGTTGTGTCGGCGGTCTTTGTCGATATCGAAAAAGCGAATACGGCGACCGTGCCGATGAACTATACATATACGCCGTGGACGCTGGTCTTTGTGTTTACGGACGCCGACGGAACGGTTTACAAGGGCACGGATCGCAAGTACGATACCGAAAGCTTGGCGCGTTCGCATTTAGGAGAAACGAAGCAAATCCGTATCGACGGGCAGGGCAATTATTTGGACGCTTCGGTCGGCGAGGCGGCTCCCGACGGCTTTCTGATCGCGGGCGTCGTTTGCGCGGCCGCCGCGGCGGCGTCGATTGTTTTGGGGGCTACGCCGTTGCGCCGTCCCGTGCGGGCAGGCGTCGGAAAATTCTTCGGAAAATTTTTCGGTATTGTCGCGGGGGACAAACGCCCGACCGCCGCAATATGCATTTTTATTGCGCTGTTCGTTCTCTTCTGCGCGGGAACGGGCTTTTTCGCGAGCGGGCTGAACGGGATCAAGGGCGTGGCGGCGCGGCGTGAGTTTATCGAAACGGGCCGCCGCGCCGAGGCGACCTTTGTTTGCATCGCGGACGATAGGATAAGCCCCGGCAGCGGCGCGACGAGGACTTTAGCGGGCTATAAGTTTAAATATGAATATGTCGACCGCGAAAACGGAGATACGGTTTATACGGGGTACGCGGGCTTTATTCCCGTCCGCGCAAGCGTGCAAGAGCTTTTAGAAACGCACAATCGATATATCGGCGCCAAGGTCGAGATCGTCGTCGACGGGCGGGGCAATTCGATGCTTGCCGCGGAAACCGCGGAAAATCCGATCGACGACGCGGATTTTTGGGTCGGGATCGGCATTTACGGCGCGGACGCCGCATTGCTTACCGTATATTTATGGACGCGCTTCGGCCGGATAAAAAATAAGGTCAAGGCGGAGGAAGCCATAGAGCGGAGGAATAAATGATAACCGGCGACGAATTAACGTACAATTTGGATAAGCTTCATACGACGGAAATGGGGATCGGACGGATCAAACGCAATCTTCGGTTGGAAACGGACGAGGTGATCGAGTGGTGCAAGGGGGCGATCGCTCGGGCGGACGGGATCGAACGACGGGGCAAGAATTGGTACGTTTACGCGGGAAACGCCGTGATCACCGTGAACGCGCACAGTTATACCGTTATTACGGCGCATAGCGGCCGATAGGCGAAGGTGGGATTGTCCACTCCCGGCGAAGGTTTTTGAAAAGGACGAAAAAAACTTTTTAGAAAAATCCGAGCTGTTCCCGCCGGTACGGGTCGCGGCAGAGGGCGATAATATCGTTCATTTCGTATTGAAGGCCGTGCGCGCGGCAGGTTTCCGTGAAAATTTTCATGAGCTTGCCGTCGTTCGGGGAAAGACAGGAATAGCGGTCGCCGAACGCTTGCACATATTTTTGCTTTAAGCCGGGGAAAAGCGCGTCGAGTTTTCCGTAAAAATAAGCGCGCTGGTTTTGCCGCAGGGTGACGCCGAAGCCGTGAAAGGTATAGGCGTACCGCGCGCCCGCCCGCGCGGCGGGCTTGCACGACGCCGGTAACATTCTCCTCGGTGTCGTCGATGAAGGGCAGTGCGGGCGTGAGCATGACGCCCGCCGTCAAGCCCGCGTCCGCAAGCTCGCGCAGGGCGGCGAGCCGCGCGCTCGAAACGGGGGCGCGCGGCTCTATCTTTTCGCACAGGGCGTCCGATATTGCCGTAACCGTGAAAGTGACCGAAACGGGGCTGTGCTCCGCGATGCGGCGTAAAATATCCTTGTCGCGCGCGACCAAATCGGATTTCGTCGTGATATTGATTCCGAAACGGTAACGGTCGATCAGTTCGAGCGCGCCGCGCATGACGGGAACGGCCCGTTCGAAGGGATTGTAATGGTCGGTCATCGCGCCCGTGCCGATCACGCCTTTTTGCCGCTTGGATTTTAAATCGCGTTCTAAAAGATTCAGCGCGTCTTTCTTTATCCGCACCTCGTCGAAATTCTCTATGCCGTAGCACGCGCTTCGGGAATCGCAATAGATACAGCCGTGGCAACAGCCCCGATAGATATTCATATTGTAATCCAACCCGAACCAACCGCTCTCGCCGCCGTAAGGGGTCAAAATATGTTTAGCTTCGATTTCTCTCATGACCTGTACGATAATATCCATTATAACATGTTTAAAAACGTTTGACAAGCATAGACTATTTGGTGTATAATTAGCACTTGAAGGGATAGAGTGCTATTGATTGAGACATGAGAGTGCTATCTTTATAAGAGCGAAATTCAATGCCGTTAAGTCCAAGAAAAGAAAAAATTATCAAGGCCGTGGTGGACAGCTATATCCGCAATCCGGCGCCGGTTTCAAGCAAGGAAATTCAGGCGTCGCATCTGCGCGATACGAGCTCGGCCACGATCCGGAACGAATTGGCCGCTCTCGAGGAAATGGGGTATTTGGAGCAGCCGCACACGTCGAGCGGGCGCGTGCCCACCGCCGAGGCGTATAAGCTGTACGTCGAAAAGCTGATGCCCGCGCGAAAGCTGACGCGCGCCGAATTGGCGATCATTGAAAAGCATTTCAATTCCCAACTCGTCGAAATCGAGGATATCCTGAAAAAAACCGTCAAGGTGATCTCCGAAATCACGAATTACACCTCGGTCGCGTTCGCGCCCAAAATCGGCGGCGCGATCGTCAAGAACATTAAAATCGTCAAGGTGACCGAAAACACCGCGCTCGTCGTCATCGTCACCGATTTGGGAATCATCAAGGACACCCTGATCGAGGTCGGAGAGGACTTCTCGGAGGCGTATTTCGAGGCCGCGGCCAGGTTTGTGCTGAAAAGCTTTTATAATCACACGGTCGCCGAAATTTTGAATCCCGATTCCTTGATCCGCGACAGCGTGGACGAATACAGAAAATTTTTCGACGGCGTGCTGAAAATCCTGCGCGAGTATTTTCTGTCGGAGGGCGAGGGGATCATTTTGGAGGGCGGTTCCAAGATTTTGGAGTATCCCGAATACAGCGACGTGCACAGGGCGCGCGAGGTGCTGCAAATCTTCGACGCAAAGGACCGCCTTTATCCGATGCTGAAGGAGGCCGGACGGGTCGATTTGAATATCAAAATCGGACCGGATACCCGCGAGGACGCGCTGTCCGACTGCGCGATTGTGACCGCCAATTATCAGGTTCACGGCAAGTCGGTGGGCAACGCGGGGGTGATCGGGCCGATCCGCATGGACTATCCGCTGGTCGTGTCGGTGCTGGATTATATAGGGAAGGTATTAAAAGGCTTGCCGGAAAAACTTGATTGATAACGGCGGATACGCATCGCAATACGGCGTTGCGCTCCGGTTTTCTCGGTCACGTAGGATTAACTACGCTCCCCTTCGGAAATCCTCGCGCGCCTTGTCTTGCTCGCGTCTGCGCCGTTATCAATCAAGTTTTAACAAACAGACGCGCGTAAACAATATAAAGGTATATTAGGATTAGGTAAAAGCATGGACGATTTAAAAAACGAATACGAAAAAGACGGGGCTGCGGCGGTTGAGGACGACGGCGAGGTTTTCGAGGAGACAACGGCGAAAAACGCCGCCGAAACCGAAGCGCGGGCGAAAACGCAGGAGGAAGAGCGCCTCGAACTGGAATTGAAAGCGCTGTACCTTGAATTGGAGGTCAAGCGGGTCGAGCTGGACGCCGCGAAAAGAACCGCCGAAAATTATCAGGGGCACTTGCGCCGGATGGCCGCCGATTTCGACAATTTTCGCCGCCGCACGGCGGAGAATAATAAAAAACTGCGGGACGACGGGATCATCGAGGCCGTGAAAAGCCTGATCAACGTGTACGACACCGTAAAGATCGCGGTCGGCATGACCGAGGACGGAGCCGCCAAGAACGGCATGAACATGGTTTTGCGGCAATTTAAGGACGGACTGTTCGGTTTGGGCGTCAGCGAGATCGAGGCCGAGGGCTGTACGTTCGATCCCAACTTCCACGACGCCGTGATGAGCGAGCCCGCGCAGGAGGGCGTGGAACCGGGGACGGTTTTGCAGGTCTTGAACGAGGGGTTTGTGATCAACGGCAGGGTGCTGCGGCACGCGACCGTCAAGGTCGCTCAATAACAGTGAAAATAAAGGAAGGTTGACATGGATTGCAAGAAAAGCGAGTCGGTCGACGCATATATTGCCGGAGCATCGACCGACAGGCACGAAATGTTGCAAGGCTTGCGAAGCCTTATTTTTGAGGCCGCGCCCGACGCGGTAGAGGGAATAGGACAAAGAATGCCGTCATACAAGCTGTACGGCAAGCAGTTTGCCTATTTCTTCAACGGCAAAAACCATATAAGCATTTTCATTGATTCGAAGATTGTGGAGAACAACAAAGATAGATTAAAGGGCTATGTTCTTTGCAGTTCCGGTTTTCAAATGAAGTTGGACGAACCTCTTCCGATCGATCTGATCCGCGAGTTTTTGATGCTAAAAGCGGAGATGATTAAGCGGGCGGATAAAAAAAGATAAAACTTTTTCGCAAAATCAGAGAAAATAAAAAAACAAATAAAAAGTAAGGAGTATAAAAACATGTCTAAAATCATCGGAATCGATTTAGGAACGACAAATTCGTGCGTCGCCGTTTTAGAGGGCGGCGAGCCGGTCGTTATCCCCAACGCCGAAGGCGCGCGGACGACGCCCTCGGTCGTGGGCTTTAACAAGGACGGCGAACGGCTTGTCGGGCAGGTCGCAAAGCGTCAGGCCGTCGCTATTCCCGACCGCACGGTCAGCTCGGTCAAACGCGAAATGGGCTCGGCCAAAAAGTACAGAATCGACAGCAAGGAATATTCGCCGCAGGAAATCTCCGCGATGGTTCTCGGCAAATTAAAGGCCGACGCCGAAGGCTACTTGGGCGGCAAGGTCACGCAGGCCGTCATCACCGTGCCCGCGTACTTCACCGACAGCCAGCGGCAGGCGACGAAGGACGCCGGCAAGATCGCCGGTTTGGAGGTTTTGCGGATCATCAACGAGCCGACCGCCGCCGCCTTGGCGTACGGTTTGGACAAGGGTAAGAACGTCAACCAAAAGATTCTGATCTACGATTTGGGCGGCGGCACGTTCGATATCAGCATTTTGGAAATCGGCGACGGCGTGTTCGAGGTGCTTGCCACCGCGGGAAACAACCGCTTGGGCGGCGACGACTTCGACCAACGGATCATCGACTTTTTGGCGGAGGACTTTAAGAGCAAGAACGGAATCGATTTAAGGAACGACCGCACCGCCGTGCAACGCTTGAAGGCCGAGGCCGAAACCAAAAAGATCGAGCTTTCCGGCGTGCAGAAGGTCACCGTCAGTATGCCCTTTATCGCCAACGGCCCGAACGGTCCGCTGCATTTGGAATGCGAGCTGACGCGCCCGAAATTCGAATCCTTGATCGCGGACTATATACAGCAGACCGTCGCTTTGACGCAGCAGGCCGTGCGCGACGCGGGACTGTCCTTTAACAACGTCGAAAAGGTCATTTTGGTCGGCGGCTCGACGCGTATTCCCGCGGTCGTGGAGGCCGTGCGCAAGCTGACCGGCAAGGAGCCGTTCAAGGGCATCAACCCCGACGAGTGCGTCGCGATCGGCGCGGCTATTCAGGCGGGCGTGCTGGGGGGCGACGTGAAGGACGTGCTGCTCTTGGACGTGATGCCGTTGTCGCTGGGGATCGAAACCGTGGGGCAGGTCTGCACGAAGCTGATTATCCGCAACACGACGATCCCGACCAAGAAATCGCAGATTTTCAGTACCGCCGCCGACAACCAAACCTCGGTCGATATTCACGTGCTGCAGGGCGAGCGCGAGTTCGCTTACGACAATAAAACGTTGGGCAAGTTCAGTCTGTCGGGCATCGCGCCTGCGCGTCGCGGCGAACCGCAAATCGAGGTCACGTTTGATATCGACGCCAACGGTATCGTCAACGTGTCGGCCAAGGATTTGGGGAACGGCAAGGAACAGCGCGTGACGATCACGTCCAGCACCAATTTGTCCGACGCGGATATCGACAAGGCCGTGAAAGACGCCGAAAAATATGCCGAAGAGGATCGCAAGAAAAAAGAACTGGTCGAGGCAAAGAACAACGCCGAACACCTTGCTTTGACGGCGGAGCGGCTCATAGCGGAGCAGGGCGATAAGATTCCGCCGCAGGAAAAAGCCGATATCGAAACGCAAATCAAGAAGCTGAACGAGGTTCGTTCCTCCGACAATCTCGACGATATCAACAACGCGGTGTCCGCGATGCAGGCGGTCGTCGAGAATCTGTATAAAAAATACGGCGCGCCCGGCGCGCACGACCACGGCGGCCCGCAGGACGGCGGCACGGGCGGTCAAGGCGGGAACGGGCCGGACGACGTCGTCATCAATTAAGTGAAAGGTGCGGACAGAAAAACTGAAAAACAGTTATGAGGACAGAAAAGGGAACGATGAAGGAACAGACGCGCGTCTGTTCTTTCAATGATAAAGATGGCGAAGAATTACTATGAAATATTAGGCGTCCAAAAAGCCGCGTCCGACGAGGAACTCAAAAGCGCGTACCGGAAATTGGCCAAGCAGTACCATCCGGATATCAACAAGGCGCCGGAGGCCGCGTCTAAATTCAAAGAGATCAACGAGGCGTACGAGGTGCTCGGCGACAAAACCAAGCGCCAGAATTACGACCGCTTCGGCACGGCCGAGCCCGGGGGGTTCTCGGGTTTCGGCGGCGGCGGGGGCGGCGGTTCCTCGATTTTTGAGGATTTATTCAGCGGCGGCACCGATTTCTTCAATATTTTTACGGGCGGCGGGCAACAGCGCAGGGGGCCGGGCAAGGGCGAGGATATCTATAAAAACATTACGCTGACCTTTGAGGAAGCGGCGTTCGGTACGACCAAAGAACTTAAATTCGACCGGAGCGAATCCTGCAATTCCTGCCGCGGTACGGGTGCCAAGGGCGGCACCGCCTATACCCAATGCGCCCAATGCAACGGGACGGGCGCCGTGCGCGTCACGCGCGAAACGCCCTTGGGCCGCATGGTCAGCACGGGGGCGTGCCGCGCGTGCGGCGGCAAGGGACGGATCGTCAAACAGACTTGTCCGGACTGCAACGGCGCGGGCTATATCCGCCGGAGCGTGGTTAAGAAGATCGACATCCCCGAAGGGATCGGCAACGGACAGGTCATGACGATCATGCGCGAGGGCGAACGAGACCCCGAAGGCGGCGAGAACGGCAACCTCGTGCTGGCGATCAAGGTCATGCCGCACCGTTTTTTCGAGCGCGACGGCAGCGACCTCTTCATCACCGTGCCGATCACCTTTTCGCAGGCCGCGTTGGGCGCGACCGTGCGCGTGCCGGTTTTAAAGAAGGATCAGGCGTTTATCGAGCTTCGGATCGAGCCGGGCACGCAGAGTCATACCTTGATCACGCGGGAGCGCGAGGGATTGAAGATTTTAAAATCCGAGCGCACGGGCTTGTTTAACCGCAAAGACCGGGGCGATTTAAATATCAATATCGTCGTGGAAACGCCGCGCAATCTGACGCCGCAGCAAAAGGAACTCGTCAAGGAGTTCGCCAACAGCTGCAACGATTTGCAGTATCCGAAGATTCGGGACTATCAGAATAAGACGAATTTATAAAATAAGAATACGAAAAGTTTTTGAAAAGGGTGCGGGGAAAACTTTTTACAAAAAGTTTTCCCCGCAAAATATATCTTGAAATACATTCAACTGCAAGCGATAACGACGCGGCAGGGCAGCGAGCCGGTCGCGGATTTGATGGCGGGCATGGCGAATTTTGCCGGCGTCAGTATTTACGATCCCGAGGACTTGAAGGACGTTGCGAAAGGGCCCGCCAAATACGACTATGCGGACGAGAAATTGACTGCGGCTTTGGGGTCGCCGGTGAAGGTGTGCGGCTTTTTCGGGCCGTGGAGCGGAAGACGGGAGGAAGGCGCGGAGACCGTCCGCGCCTTTGACGCGCTCGCGGGGGTTTTCAAAGAAAACGCGGCGCGTGTCGATGGCTTCGATCCGGGGCCTTTGACCGCGTCGTGGGAATTGATCGACGATGCGGATTGGGCGGACGTGTGGAAGAAATACTATAAGCCGCAGAAAATCGGCGGTATCGCGGTCGTGCCGTGTTGGGAGGATATCGGCCGCTATGACAAGGGAAAATTTATCGTGCTCGACCCCGGCGCGGCGTTCGGCACGGGCGAGCACGAAACCACGCGTTCATGTATCCGTCTGATGCTTTTGCTTCGGCGGGCGGGGCGCATGACGGGCAAAACGTTTATCGATTTGGGCTGCGGCAGCGGCATTTTGGGTCTAACCGCCGCGCTCTTTGGGTGCGGGAACGTGACGATGATCGATTTGGATCCCGTCGCGGTTTCCGCCGCCGGCAACAATTTGAAATTGAATTTACAGTATTACCCCGATTTTGACAGCCGCGCGGAGGTGATCGAGGGAGATCTGTTCGAGCACGCGGATATCAAGGCCGACGTTATCGCCGCCAACATTTCCTCCGATATTTTGATCGCCAACGCGGAAAGGATCGCCGCGCATTTAAACGCGGGCGGGCATTTGATTTTGAGCGGCATTATCCATTCGAGGGCGGACGAGGTGTTTACAACCTATTCCGATTTAGGCTTTCATTTCAAAAAACACATCGTAAAGGGCGAATGGAACGCCGCGCTTCTTTCGCGCGGTTAAGGCCGTCCAAAACGGAAAAGCAAGGATAAGAACAACAAGAAAAACAAGGATAGAGTCATAAACGAGTGAGAAGATTTTTTATTGACGCATCCGCCGTGACCGGCAACGCGGCGCGGATCGAGGGCGGCGAGTACAATCATATCGTCAACGTATTGCGCCTGAAAGAAGGCGACGAAATCGCGCTGTGTCTGAACGACGGCTTGGACCGCGCGGCGCGGATCGCAAAGATTGACAAAAAACATCTGACCGCCGCGATTCTGAAAACGGAGGAAAACCGCGCTGAATCCCCGTTGAATTGCGCGTTGTTTCAAGCTCTCGTCAAGGGAGACAAGTTGGAATTTATCGCGCAAAAGGCGACCGAGCTCGGCGTAAAAAGAATCGTTCCGTTTGTCTCGGCGTTCACAACCGTGAAGCCCGAAACCGCGCGCACGGGTCGTTTGCAAGCCGCGTGTATCGAAGCGGCCAAACAATGCGGCCGCGCGAGGACGCCCGAAATCGACCATGTTTTGGGCTTTAAAGAGGCGGTCGCGGCGTTGAAAGCCTATTCATGCGTTATTTTCCCCTATGAGAACGAGCGGGAACGGTCGATTATAGACGCGATAGAAACGGTCAAATCAGGGAACGCGGATTGCATGGTACCGTGTCCCCCCGACGTATCCCGATCCGTCGCGGTCGTAATCGGCGGCGAGGGAGGCTTTTCGGACGCCGAGGCGGAGGAATTAAAGGCGGTGGGCGCGGCGGCTTGCTCGTTGGGTAAAAGAATTTTGCGGGCCGAAACCGCGGCCGTCGTCGCGACGGGTATCGTCATGAACGCGTTGGAGCGGTTAGCGGAGCACTGATCGCCGAGCACTCAAACGGATTATGCAAATCAATATTTTCACATTGGGCTGTAAGGTCAATCAATACGAAAGCGGAGCGTTGGGCAGGGCGTTGGAGCGGCGGGGCTTTTCCGTTTGCTACGGATTGGAGCCGCCCGGCGATTTGTATATCTTGAATACCTGCGCCGTGACCGCCGAGGCCGAACGCAAGTCCCGGCAAGCCGTCGGCCGGATTTCGGCCGCCGCGCCGGATGCGGGGATCGTCGTTTGCGGTTGCGCTTCGGAAAACGATGCGGCGGCGTTTCGGGATAAAACCGGCGTCGCGGTGGTTTTCGGCGACGTAAAGGATAAAGAAGCGTTGGCGGATAGGATCGCGGCGATAGGGGATAGTGGTCAGTGGTCAGTGGTCAGTGGTCAGGTAAAGAACGATAGCAAGGGCCAAGTAAAGGGAACAGGGACCAGGGAACGGGGAACAGGTATCGGGTATCATTTGGAACGAAGCGAAGCGGTTCAACCGAATAAGGATAAAACCGATAATTGTGAATTGTCCATTGTGAATGGTGAATTGGATAAGGACGCGTACGGCGAGGACAAAACGAGGGCCTATATCAAGGCCCAGGACGGTTGCGACAGTTTTTGCAGTTACTGCCTGATTCCGCACGTCAAAGGGCGCAGCCGCAGCCGCCCGATCGCCGAAATCGCGGAGGAAGCGAAAGCTTTAGCGCGGAGATTTAAAGAACTTGTGCTGATCGGAATCAACCTGTCCGATTATCGATGCGCAACGCACGGTGCGCAAGGCGCGGAGAAGGATAAATCCCCAAACACGGATCTGACCGGTTTGATTCTCGCGCTGAAAGATATCGACGCAAGGATCCGCTTGGGCTCGTTGGAGCCGCGTGTGATTACGCCCGCTTTTTTGGACGCGCTCAAAGGGCTGAAAGCCTTCTGCCCGCATTTTCATTTGTCCTTGCAGAGCGGAAGCGACCGGATCTTAAAACTGATGAACCGGCGGTATACGGCGGCCGAATACTTGGAAAAGGCGCGCTTGATCCGTTCGCATTTTCCGTACGCAGGTTTGACGACCGATATCATTTGCGGCTTTCCCGGCGAAACGGAGGAGGATTTTCGGGCGACCTGCGAGACGGCGCGGGCGGCCGGTTTTTCCGCGATCCATATTTTTCCGTACTCGGAACGCGCCGGAACGGCGGCGGCAAGGCTCAAAGAGGCGCGCGTGCCTAAAACGCGGGCGGCGGAGCGCGTGCGGATTTTATCCGAAATCCGAGATCAAATGCGGACAACCTTTCTGAAAGATTTGACAAGCGGCGCGGGGAGTGATATCATAGTTCTGATTGAACAAACGGCGGGCGGCGTGTCGTCGGGTTATTCGGAGAATTATGTTAAATGCTATTGCCGCGAGCCGCTGACAGTACGGGAATCGTACCGTATGCGGGCGGTTGGATTGTATCGGGACGGGTTGGAATCTCAACGAATGCACAAAGAGCAAGCGAAAAATGAAAAACAAGAATAAGAGAGGTACTTCAAATGAGCGACAATTGTATTTTTTGCTCCGTTATTAAAGGGGAAATTCCCGCGAACAAGGTTTATGAGGACGACGCGATGATCGTCATTCCCGACATTCATCCGATCGCCGAATTGCATTATTTAGTCATACCCAAAGACCACTATGCGACGCTTGCTGAAATGAACGCTTTTTCGGCCGGCAGATTGGGCATAATCTTTAAAAAAATACCCGAAATCGCCCTGAAACTCGGTTTCGGGAACGGATATCGCTTGGTCGTCAATCAGGGCGCGGACGCGGGGCAGAGCGTCATGCACCTGCATATTCATCTTTTAGGCGGCCAAAAAATGAATTTTAACGTTTGATAAGAGGCGCGGCGCGAAGTAAAATGAAACTTAAAAAAAGCGAGGACGCCGAAGCGGCGGAATCCGCCGAGCGGCGGAGCAAACGCAAAAGACATATCGTCAATATCCGCATCCTCATCATCGTATGGGGAATCGTGTTGGCGTTGGTCGCCGCGGCTTTTATCGTTTCGCAGGCGTCGGCGGATTTTGCGAAAAGCGCGACCTTCCCTTTGGTCAATATCGTCATCTCGTTCGCTTCTTTCGTGGCGACCTCCTTTTTCAGTATCTCGATCTTTAACCACAACGCGGTCGTCCGCGACATGAATATTGAAATCAAGAAAAATAACGACGATGTCAACGCGCGCGCCGAGGCTTTCCGCACGCTGCAATTCATCGCTTCGAATTATACGATCGTCGATTTCGTGGACTATATGCTGATGTACGAGGAATCCGACCGATATGTCAATAAATTGAAAAGCACAAAGGATTTTACCTTTTATATGCGCGAGGACGACGTAAAAACCGACGATATCCTCGAGCACTTCGAGGACTACCGTTGCGTGACGGTCAAAATACCTATCGCTATCGTGGAGGGCAGAACGATCGGAAAAATCAAGCTTGCCCGCTTTAAGTTTGTCAAGGATGAAAAGGATCATCGGTTCGTGTCTTGCGGCGGGCCGACCGCCGCGTTGATTTTGTTCAACGAGGACGATAAACGCTCCGAGATCGTCGTCAATCTCATCATGAAAAAATCGAGCGAGTTCTATAAACCGCGGGCGGTCAATCCTTTCTTGAAGATCAAGGTCAATTTGACGATGCAAAGCCTGCTCGGCGTCGCGGTTTCCGGTTGGATCGAGCTGTATTTCACCAATCCGCTGAAATTGGATAAGGACGGCGTCAATAAGTATAAAATCAATTCTTCGCAGTTCGAGGTGTCGGGACTGCCCGTGCTGTTGCACGGTATCAACAGTGGTTAGCGGTTAGTGGTCAGTGATCAGTTTAAAGGATGGGGAACAAGACGCGCTAAATTCGTCATTCAGAGGGACGCGAAGCGGCCCGTGGAAGCTCAACCGCTTATATGGTGTGCCGTCGCTCCGTCGGAGTGATTAAAACGCTTTACATGCGGGTGTTATATATGGTATAATCGGTATATAAAATAAATGAACGGAAAAGCGCGCGCTTTTCCGTTTCTTCGGAGCATCCTGCTCCGAAGAAAACAAGCAATTCAGAGAGAGGAATATCATGAAAAAATTTACGACGATTCTTGCCGTTTGCCTGCTTGCGCTGTTCTGCGCGTTCTCGTTCGCCGCCTGCGGGACGGACGGAACGGATACGGGCGGAAATCAAGAGCAACAACAGCAAGGCGCGAACGACGGCGGCGGGGGAGATGACGGTTCTACGAACGGCGACAACGGCGACGCCAACGGGAACAATAACGGAGGCGACAACGGCGAGAATGAAAATACAAACCGACAGGAGCCGATGATCACGACGGCCGAGGCGTGGGACAAGGTATGGGACGACGCATGGGCGGAGTTTATCAAAAGCGATCCTAATTTTTGCTTTGTCTTGGAAACATCGGCGGACGATGCGGACGATATCGTCCGAGAGATCAGGTATGATGTGCGCGCGAATAAGATGATGTACATAGCGGAAACGGACATAGACTACTATTCCGTCGAAAACGAAACGTTCTATTATTATCGGCTCAACGGCGATACTTATACAAGAACGCCGAACGCGGCTCAACCGAATAAAAACGTGGTGGAGAATACGTATAATGGTGTGGGATTCAGTTTATATTTTGTGCTTCAAAATATGTGCTCTTTGTTTAAAGGGCATTTTGACGCCTTTGAATATAAAGACGGGTATTACTTGCTGTCGGAGGAAAACGTCGGCGATATTTTTTCCGGCGACAAACCCGATTCCTTGCGTTACGAGATCGAAATCCGCGAAGGGAAAGCGATCGTTATTCGCGGATTCTATAAGATGATTTCCAACGGTCCCGAGGGTAGTACAACGGTTGAAGTATTTCAGAGTTACATACTCTCTTTCGGCAATACGCCGGAAATCGAATTGCCGGCGACGTTTACGGACGCGTAAGAACCGTTGAATTTTTGAGAAAGACCACCCCGCCCGCTTCGCGGGCACCCCTCCGGCGGAGGGGAATTTTTTTCAATGATGAGATTGCTACGCCTCGGTACAACCTCGGCTCGCAATGACTTTCTTTATCGCGCTTTTGATAGTGACTTCCTTTTATCGTGCTGATGACTTCCTTTATCGCTTTTAATCAGGTTACGCTGTCGCCCCGGTTTCGGCAGGGGGACGGAGCGGCGAGGAGTTCGCCGCGTCGAATTTTGTCGAAAAAAATTTTAAACGTTTGGTCATAAAAGTATTGACATTTCAAAAATCATATTGTATAATGTGCACACATGAATGAACGAGCATTCATGCGCGGAACGATTTTATAAAATACACAACGGAGTTTGATCATGGATTACGAAATGGAGCATTGGGTGCGTTTGGTTTTAAACTCGACCATGAGTTTGACCAAAAACGTCGGCATTTTGGACAAACAAATCGAATTTTTAGTGTTTAATCATACCGATACGCAAAATTCGATCGACAGCGTGATCGATTTAATGGAGCGCAAACGGCGCGTCGTCGCGCTGCGCACCGTCGTGACCGATATGCTGTCCTCGCTCGCGCCGCGCCGCCGCGAGGTGTTGGTCGGCCGGTACATATTTGAAAAGACCTGCGCCGCCGTCGCCCTCGATACCGGATTGAATCTGCGGTATTATTTTAAGGTGCACGATGAAGCGATCAGGGAGTGCGCCGGTTTTCTGTACGAGCGCGGGCTTTCGCCGCAATGGTTCGAGCATTACTACGGCGACGAGGATTGGATCGTGGACAGCCTGTCGGTTGCCCGCCGCGAACGGTATATGCCGTGCGGCGCCGTGGGCGCGGAGCAGGCGTATGCAAGTTGAGAAGTGAGAACTGAAAATTGAAAATTTCGGTCGAATATCAGTAAAAACGGCATTGTCGACGGGTAAGGACGTATTTTAATCTCCGTCATAGTAACGCGGCACGCGGCGCGGAGACTTCGACGCGCGTCGTCCGGGGCGGAAGATCAGCAGAATGATGATCAGTGCGGGTATGCCGATCGCCGCGACAAGCAACCATATCCGCCCGTCGTCCAAGGCGGGCGGCGTTGGGCCGGGAACGTCGGGTGGCTCTGTTACGGGCGGTTCGGCTACCGCTTCGTCGGAGGGCGGGGGCAAGGCTCCCGTCACGACGACCGAGGTCGTCGCAAGATAACCGCGCGCGCCGTTGTAAACGATATAATACCACGTTCCGCCCGCGTCGCACAGGTTGTAGAACTTAATATTTTCCGTACCGTCGGCGATGCCGCCCGCAAGCGCTTCTTGCGAGTGCTTATCGGGCAGCGAGCGCAAAACCGCGCTGCCGCCGTCGGGCAGGTCGATCTTTAAGCTTCCCGAACCGAACTTATATTTCGGGTTGTAAATCACGGCTTCGATGTCCGTGACCTTAACATACCCCAACAGGTCGTCGTATTCGACGGCCCGCTTGCCGTTGACCGTGTTTTCGCCGAGCAACCGGACATAGTAGCCTTCGGGCAGGAGAAAATACACGTCCTCCGCGGTTTCGCCCGTCAGATTGCGGTAAAGCAGCGTGTCGGCGGTTTTGACGCGCGCATAAGCGTCGGCGGCGGCGAACGCGTGCTGCGGCGGGCCGCTTACGAACGGAAAAACGGCCGACAGAAGCGTTATTGAAATGAAAAAACAAAGACAAATCTTTTTCATGATTTATCGGGCGGATTTGTTATTACTAATTATAAACATAATGCAACTAAAAAATATGACAGTTTATGTAAAAATATGAATAAAAAAACGGAAAAACTGATGGACAGGCTGATCAAGGTCGAACGGGAACGGAAAATGCGGAGCGCGGACGACCGCTTGACGGGTTATACGCCGTCGAAAAAGCAGGAGAGCTTTCATAAATGCCCCAAAAGGAACCGTTGGATATTCGGCGGTAACCGGAGCGGCAAAAGCGAGTGCGGCGCGGCCGAAGCGGTGTATTGGGCGCGCGGCCGGCATCCTTACGGGCGGGAACGCAGGGACGCGCAGATTTGGGTGGTGTCGCCGTCGGCGCAGGTGCAGAGGGATGTCGCGCAAAGCAAGATTTTAAAATACCTTTCCCCACGCCGAATCGCCGACGTTGTGATGATCGCAGGCAGTAAGAACCGGCCCGATTCGGGGGTGATCGACTTTATCGCCGTCAAAAACGACTTCGGCGGAATCAGTCGGATCGGTTTCCGCAACTGCGAACAGGGGCGGGAAAAATTTCAGGGCGCGTCGTTGGACGCGGTTTGGTTCGACGAGGAGCCGCCGCGCGATATCTATGAGGAATGCCGGATGCGCGTACTCGACCGCAAAGGGGAGATTTGGTGTACGATGACGCCGCTCAAAGGGCGGACATGGGTGTACGACGAGATTTATCTGAACGCGGACGATCCTGAAATCGCCGTCACGGAAATGGAATGGGCCGACAATCCGCATCTCGATCCGACGGAAATCGAGCTTTTGAGCCGTATCATGGACGCGGAGGAATTGCAGTCGCGCCGCTACGGGAAATTCGGCGCCGCGGGCGGATTGGTGTATCCCGAATTCGATTCGGGCGTCCATGTGATCGAGCCGTTCCGCGTTCCGGCCGAATGGTACGACAACATTTCGATCGATCCGGGCTTGACGAATCCGCTGTCGGCGCACTGGTACGCCGTGGACTTCGACGGCAACGTGTACGTCGTCGCCGAGCATTACGAGGCGGATCGGGACGTGGCGTACCATTCCGAACGGATCAAGGCGATCAGCCGCGCGTTAAATTGGCACGCCGATTCGCGCGGACGCTTTGCCGCGTTGATCGACAGCGCGGCCGGAAGTCGGACGTTAGCGGCGAGTAAAAGCGTGTGCGAGCTGTTTATCGAGCGCGATATTTTGGTCAATCCGCGCGTGGACAAGGACTTGTTCAGCGGGGTACAGCGGGTGAAAAACTATCTGCGCGATTTGAACGGTAAGCCGCGGTTGTTTATCTTTTCTTCCTGCGTCAACCTGATCCGCGAAATCAAGGGTTACGCGTGGGGGAACGGCGAGGCGCCGAAGAAGAAGGACGATCACGCGTTGGACGAGCTGCGGTATTATTTGGCTTCGCGGCCGAGAGCGCACGAGGAGAAAAACAAGAGCGAGATCGCGCTGGACAAGGAACGGTTGTACAGGGAGTTGCGGAGAGAACGGAAAGTAAACTGAAAATTGAAAACCGAAAATTTCGGTTGATTTACATGACGATAAAAACGGGAGGGCAGAAAGTGAAAGGGAAACCGAACGAAAAAAAGTTAAAAAGAGCGCTCCTGCAACGGGCGTTGGGATTTTACGGCGAGGATATCAGCGAGGAATACGAGACGGGTGATGAGGGGGAGCGCATGGTGAAGCGCAAGATAAACCGCAAATTCTATCCGCCCGATTTGAGCGCGGTGCGCGAATTGCTGGGCAAGGTTGAGCCGGCGTCCGCCGAAACGATGAGCGACGAGGACTTGGAGCGGGAACGGGAAAGATTGCTTGCGGAGTTGAGAGAGGAATTAAAGTAGTAAAAGATATCGGTTGAGATTGCGACGGCTCGGTATAACCTCGCCTCGTAATGACATTCAAAACAAAACGGGTCAAACGCAAGAAAAAAATAGTTTAGATTAAAGTTTTAAGAAAGGGACGCGGGAGAAACTTTTTTACATACAACCGAGGAGCCGAGCGTCGCGGGCAAACGAAGTTTGCACAGGACCGAGGCGACGATGGTTGGAATCGAAGATTCAAAAGTTTCCCCCGCAAAAAAACATCAAAAAGGAAGTGAAAAACGACATGAAAACAGACAAACAAGACCCGGCCGCCGAGGTGCGGGCGGACTTTGAAAGGCGTCGGGAGGAACGGCGGGCGGTCGAACTGCAATGGCGGTTGAACATGAATTTTTTAAAGGGCGATCAATATTGCGCCGTCACGCGCAAGGGCGATATCGAGGCCGAATCGAGGGACTACTATTGGCAGGGCAGAGAGGTCTTTAATCATTTGGCGCCGATCGTCGAAACGCGGCTGGCCAAGTTGGGGCGCGTCAAGCCGGTCATGGGCGTGATGCCCGCGAGCGGCACGCAAAAGGATATCTTCGCCGCCAAAACCGCCGCTAAAATTTTGGAAGCGGCGGGCAACCGCTTGGAGCTTGATGCGCTCGCTATGCAAGTTACCATGTGGAGCGAGGTTTGCGGCACGGCCTTTTATAAGGTCACATGGAACGGCGGTTCCGGCGTGTGCCTCGGAGAGACCGAGGGGCGCAAGGTGTACGAGGGCGACGTTGAATTGACCTTGTGCCCGCCGTTCGAGATCTATCCCGATTGCGCGACCGTCGATTCGCTCTCGGGCGCGCGCAGTTTGATCCACGCGCGCGCCGTGCCCGTCAAATATATCGCCGAAAAGTGGGGCGCGGACGTTGCCGCCGAGCCGGATTGCGGGCGGGAAAACGCGGCTCTTTTGTTGGAACGGTACGATTTGCCGGATGCCAAACGCCCCCAAGGCCGCCTGATGCTCGTCGCGGGCTCCCGCGTGCTGCACGACGGCCCGCTGCCGTATCTCAACGGCGCGGACGGCGCGCGCGGCTTTCCGTTCGTCATGCAGCGGTCGATCGAGCTGCCCGGCAGCTTTTGGGGCGTCAGCGTGTTGGAACGCGCGATCCCCGTGCAGCGGGCCTACAACGCGGTCAAAAATCGCAAGCAGGAATTTTTGAACCGTATTTCGATGGGCGTTCTGGCCGTCGAGGACGGCTCCTGCGACACCGATAATTTGGAGGAGGAGGGGTTGAATCCCGGCAAGGTCGTCGTCTATCGCGCGGGCAGCAATCCGCCCGCTATGATGGACACCGGGCGGCTGCCGTCGGAGCTGATCGTGGAGGAGGAACGCTTGCTGGCCGAATTTATCGGCATCAGCGGCGTGTCCGAGATCATGCGCAATTCCGCCTTGCCGCAGAGCAACGTCAGCGGGATCGCCTTGCAGTTGCTGATCGAACAGGACGACACGCGCCTGTCCGTCACCGCCGAACTGATGAAAAAGGCGGTGCGCGAAACGGCGGGGCAGATTTTACGGCTGTACCGGCAATTCGCTTCGACGCCGCGGATCAGCAAAATCGCCGACAGGGACGGTGCGCCAGACGTGTTCTATTGGTCTAAAAGCGACGTGGGCGCGGACGAGGTCTATTTCGTCAGCGACAGCGGGATCACCGAAACGCCCGCGCAAAAGCGCAATATGGTGTTCGAATTGCTGCGAGCGGGGTTGCTGTATAACGAAGAAGGCAAGCTGGACAATACGGCGCGCGTCAAGATTTTGGATATGCTGGGCTTCGGCATGTGGGAAAACGCGCAGGATATAAACGCCTTGCACGTCAAGCGGGCAATAGGGGAAAACCAAAAGCTGGAAAAAGAAGAAACCGCCCCGCGGGAGTACGACGAGCACGGTCTGCATATCGCCGAGCATACGCGCTATTTATTGACCAACGAGTGCGCGGACGCCGTGACAGAGCGGGTCGAAGGACATATAAGATCGCATAGGGAAATGATGGGATAGGGAAAAAGTAAAAGGTAAAAGGTTCGGTCGAATTTACAGAACGGCTTTGCGCCATATGTCAGTCTTCCGTGAGTGAAGAAGCCCGATTGCATTTTTTACCTTTTATCTTTTATTTCTTACCTAAAAAAGGAGGTCATATGAAAGAAAAACAAATCGACACGAAAGAAAAAACCGCAGCGGAAATGACAGCGGCGGAAACGGGAACGAAAACGGAGCCGACCGCGCCGGCGGAAACGTGCTCCGCGCCGGCCGCGCAAGCGGCAGAGCCGCCCGCGCAAACCGCGCCCTTTGCCGGCGCGGAGCAAGGGACGGCGGAGGTGGTTTGCGCGGCCGCGGAGGCGGAAGTCCTCGGAGAATTGACGGCGGCGGAGAGGGAAATTGTGTCCCGTTACGCGGCGCGCGACCCCGAAATCCGCAGGACAATCGTCGCGGACTACCTCAAATCGGTACGGGCCGGTACCGTCGACGAAGCGCCGCGCGTCCTGTCGGGCGCCGTGGGAATTGGGCCCGTGCTTCCGCCGCGCAGTCCCCGCTCGCTGTATGAGGCGGGGCAGATCGCGCAGGCGATGTTCAATCGTTAAACGGCATATGCGGCGGCGGATACGGGCTGCGCCGCGCCTATGCCGTTTAACAAAACGACCGCACAATTGAATAAGACGAAATTTTTTTTCGCCAACAAGAATAAAGAAAAAGGAGAACTCAAACAATGGCAACTGTAACCTTAAACAACGCCGAGCAGGCGTTAAAATCGGTGTATCTCGGCGTGGTCAGCGATCAGCTGAACGCCAACACCAACCCGCTGTACGCGCGGATCGAAAAAACCACCGAGGACGTATGGGGCAAAGACGTGCGCAAAACCGCGCCGATCGGTATCAACGGCGGCTTTTCGGCGGGAACCGAGACCGGCAGCCTGCCGCAGGCCAACGGCAACCGCTATGTGCAATTCGTTTCCACGCTGAAAAACCTATACGGCCAAATCGAAATCAGCGACAAGGCGGTTCGGGCTTCCTCGAACAGCGCGGGCGCGATGGTCAACCTGTTGAACGCCGAATTGGAAGGCCTTTTGAAAGCCTCCAAATTCAATTTGGCGCGGATGTTGTTCGGCGACGGTACGGGGAAATTGGCGCAGATCGATAAGACCACGGTCGCCGCCAACGCCGTCAACGCCGCGTACTATGACGCCAACCTGAAAGACAACAAGCTGTACAACCTGATCGAGGGTATGACTGTGGATTTCGCAAACGCTTCCAACGGCAACATCCTCGGCCAAGCGCGCATCCACAGCATCAACCGCCAAACCGGTACGGTCACGTTTACCGATATCTGCTCTTTGAGCACCGATCCCGTCCTGTATGTACAGGATTCCCGGGGCAACGAGCTAACCGGCTTGGAGAGCATCTTCAATCCCGCCATCACGACGCTGTACGGCCTGAACAAGGCGGAGCATTCGTGGCTCAACCCGACCTCGCTGGCTTTGGGAACCGCCGATCTCGAATGCAAAATGCAGGAGCTGATCGACAAATCCGTCGAGCTGTACAACAGCGATATCGACATGATCGTGTGCAGCGCGGGTGTCAAGCGCGCCTATATGAAGCACATGAGCGCCTATAAGCGCAATATCGATATCATGAATATCGAGGGCGGCTATAAGGCGATGAGCTTCAACGGGATTCCGCTGGTCAGCGACCGCTTCTGCTCGTCGGGTAAAATGTACTTTTTGAACACCAAGGATTTTAAATTGCATCAGCTGTGCGATTGGAAATGGCTGGAAGGCGACAACGGACGCATCTTAAAGCAGATCGCCGGCAAAGCCGTTTACAGCGCGACATTGGTCAAATACGCCGAATTGATTTGCGATAAGCCCTGCGGACAGGCCTCGCTGACCGGCATTGCCGAACAATAATTTTCGGGCAAGCGGCAGATACGCGGCGATCGAGAACGACGTTTTCGACGTCGCCCGGCGTATCCGGGAAATCGACTCCGATTATTTCGTGGTCTTTGACCGGAAGCTGCGCCGGTTCGAGGTGCATCACCGGCGTCAGAGCGACACTCTGGCGCTGGTGATCCCTTGGCCGTCGCTGGACTGCCGCGCCGTTCCGCTGGTTTTGAGGACGCGCGTAGAGAACGCCGATAAGCTCTGGCGCGAAATGGAACGACAGAATGCGAACGGGGAACAGGGGTAAGTAAAAAGTAAAAGGTAAAAAGTTCGATCGATTACATTTTTAATGCGGAAAGTTTTTGAAAAGAGCGCGGGAAAGACTTTTTATACACAACCGAGAAGCCGAGGGTCGCGGGCAAACATAGTTCGCACATGACCGGGGCGACGATGGTTGGAATCAAAGATTCAAAGTTTTTCTCGCAAAACAAAAAACAAAAAAACAGAAAAAGGAAATTGCAATTATGCAAATGCAGGAAATCATCAAGCTCGCGTCGTTTTATTTGGGGCTGGACGAAAACGACGGGACAATAAAAGCGCAGCTGTTAAAATGCGCGAATCTGATCGTCAACGAGATTTGTGCCGATTACTGTCCGTTGGCGCGGGAAACCGCCGTGCGCACCGGGACCGGCAAGGTGGAGTATACCGCGCTGTGCGCGGAAAGAGTTTTAGAGGTCTTGGCGGTCAAATGCGGCGATCGAAACGTGCCGTTTAAAAGCTTTCCGACGCACATCAAGACCGAACCGGGTTTGGACGCTGCCGTGCGCTTCGCGTACCTGCCCGGCGACTGCGGCGAGGACGACGGCGCGCCGATCCCCGACAAAATCGGAGCGCGGATCGCGGCCTACGGCGCGGCGTCCGAATACTGCTTGGTGAGCGGGCTTTTCGAGGAAGCGGTGATTTGGGAAAAACGGTACAAGGACGCCCTCGCGGCCGCCGTGCGCAAGCGCGCGGAAATCACGATTCCGGCGAGGCGGTGGCTATGAGCGTTTTTTATCGGAAATCGCTGAAACTGCCCGTTAAACCGTTGAAAAGCGTGCGCCTGACCGATTTTTCGCGCGGCATGAGCCGTAAAAAAGACGAGAATATTCTACCTCTTTCCTATGCGGCCCTCGCCTATAATTACGCCGTCGGGGACGGCGCGCTTCGGGACGGCCTCGGCCTTTCGGCCTTTGCCTACGGCGGGCGCCCTATGGACGGGATCGAGGGGGAAACGATCGAGCGGGTATGGCATTACCGAAAATACGACAGGGACAACAATCGCCCCGACGACCGCCTCGCGGTGTATTGCGCTTCGGGGAAGGTGTACGCGCGCCCGCTGTTGCATGACGGGGATTTTCAGGAAATCGGCGGTTTGCACTATACCGAACCGCCCGCCGCGATCAACTATCGCCTGTACGGCGAGGACGTGTTGATCTTTTGCGCGGGAAGCGAGAGTATGTCGGTTTGGGACGGCGAAAATCCGCCGCGCGCAGTTCCCGATTCGCCGCGCATCACGAGCATGGATATCCATTACGAGCGGTTGTTCGCGACCGTCGAGGACGAAAAAAGGCAGGTCTGGTTTTCGGACGACCTCGATCCGACGAATTGGGATTTAACGTTGGAAAACGCCGGCTTTATCGAGATGGCGGACGAGCGCGGCGCGCTCTTAAAGGTCGTGAGCTTTCTCGATTACGTCTACGTGTTCCGCGAATACGGAATCAGCAGGATGAGCGCGTCCGGCTCGCAGGAGGAATTTTCGGTTTCTCAACTTTTCGTATCGAGCGGCCGCATCCGGCCCGACACGATCGCGGTTTGCGGAGACCGTATCCTGTTCATGGCGGACGACGGGCTATACGCTTTTAACGGCCTGTATGCCGAGCATATTTTAGACCACATGAAGACGATGTTCGCGGGGCTTGGCAACGATTCGGCGGCGGCCGTCTATTGTAGTTCCAAATATTACCTTGCCTGCCGGTTCGATTACGGCGACGGGGAGCAGGTCGGCTGCGAAGCGCAAGAAGGATACGTCAACAATACGGTCATGGAATTGGATTTGTCCTCTATGTGCTGTTGCCTGACGCGCGGCGTGGACGTGCGGCACCTGGCGGCGGTGCGCGCGGGGGAAGCGGCGGTGCTGTGCGCCTGCGCCGAGGGGCGGTTGGCCGTCGCGGACGACGGCGGCGCGGTGTTCGGCCAACCGTTAAAAAAGCTGTGGCGGACGCCTTCGACCGATTTCGGCACCGATAAAATAAAGGTACTGAAATACATATCCTTGCGCACTGCCGCCGCGCTCGGTGTCACGGTCGAAAGCGAGGAGGAACGTAAAACGATCGCGGTTTCCGGCGGCGCGGGCGTGCAAAGGGTGCGCGTCAATCTGAAAGGGCGCGTGATCGGAGTATCGTTCGAATCGGACGGTTGCAATACGCGGATATCCGCGCCGATTCTGCATTTCGATTTGATATGATGGTGGGCAAGAAGGGAAGAGGGGACAGGGGATAGGGAAGAGGGAAGGATGGATGACAAAATGAAATCGGTTCGGTAATGAAATCGGTTCGGACGCTTCGCTTCGTCATGACAACATTGCGCAATGTCATTCCGACCGACCCTATTCCCTTATTCCATCGTCCGTCACGATCATTGCTCACTAATAAACGGGAGAAATATAAAATGAACTACACGGATCATAAAACCGACTACGGGATGCTCGCGTATTTGAAAGCGGAAGACCTTGGAAAGAGAATGGATACCCTTTCCAAAAAAGCATATATCGGCGCGCCGCCGCGCTGTACGCCGATCAAGTACTCTAAAAGATTGGATAAACAATTGGCGTCCTACGAAACGTTCTTTATCAAGCCTTTGCGGGCGCGCGGCGGAGCGCAGGGGTTTACCGTCTTGCTCAAACTGAAAATAACCAACGGTGCGGACGCGGAGCCCGACGCCGAAATCATTTTGGCGCCGGCCATGAACGGAACCTTTGCGGCCGAAACGGTCAAAATCTTAAAGGGCACGCATGATTATCTGTTGTTCGGTTGCGGTCTCGCGCCGGAGGCGGGCGCGGAAATGATGCTGACCATAGACGGCGCGCAGGGAAGAACTTTGGTGTCCTACGACCTCGTTTTTACCGGAAACGATTTACAGTTGGAAGCGCGAAAAAGCACCTTGAAAATCCTTTGGAAGGAGGATCTGAAAAGCATCGTCACCTATATACTCGCGCGCAAAGCGTATTACACGCTCGATTTGAACGGATTCGGCACGTATAACGACGTAGACGAATTTATGGCTCTCGGCGGACTGTTCGTTCGGCGGCGCGGTCGTCAAATCGTGATATTGGACGCAAATTTGGTTGAAAAATACGCCGTCAGCGACAACAGTTTAAGCTTCGCCGTCCTGTACCACGCGCCGGAGCAAGTCTTTTATATGACGTATACGGAAAACGGAACGGCGTATTTCCGCGAATTGACCGCGAATTATATGACGATGCCCGTTCCCGTGCGGCTGCCTTTTGCCGCGGCGAGGTGCGCGGCGATTCCCGGCGCGGCCTTTCCGGCCTTTTTGTTTTATGACGGTAAAGGCGCAACATACCTGAAAACCGCGAAATCCGTAGCGCCCGAACTTGCGCAGAGCTTGTCCGTATCCGTAACATTGGAGGTTTTCGACATATGACGTATAACGGAAAAGAGATCGTATCGACGGAGTCCGAGGGATACAACGCCGACAGCCGATGCGGCGAATGGCGCAAAAGGGAACTCCTGCGCGCCGACGACGGGTCGGTTTACAGTGTGATCGTAAAGCCGGTATTCGCTCTGCCGTCGGGCGTATCGGTGGCATGGGGCGACAATCCGCTGGTGAAACATTTCATGGGGGTCGAAGCGTTGCCGTCCGCGGCGGTCTACGGCGGGTATGTGTCGGGCGGGGAAGCGGCCGGGACAAGCTTGGAACCGGAGACCGGCGTGACCGCCGCGCTCGTTGCGTTTACCTTTTATTATCCGCCCGGTTCGGATCAAATCATGTTGACCGCCGACAATATTCCGCTGTTGAAAATCGAAGGGTTGCCCGCGGATAAACGCCGGGCGGTCGTAACGATTTTGGCAGGACAGACATCGGCGGATATGGGCTACGCTTGATTCGCCGCCTCGGTCATGTAGGAAGGGCTACACTCCTTTCGGCGGCTCGTCAACAGTTGCCCGTCTGCGCCGCGCCGGTCCCGTCAAAAAAAAGTGTCATGAAAAGGAAATATTAACAATGGTTTTTAATAAAAGTATGATGAATATTGGCGAAACAGAGAATACTTACGGGGCTTATGAGGCGGGAACGATTCGAATCTTTTGGTACGCGGGCGGCGGAATCCATTCGATGAGCTTGTCCGCGTCCGGCGAAACCGTCGCCGCCGCGCCGCAGGTCCTGCCGCTGTACTGCGATCAATACGCCTTCGGGCCGGATTGTACCGTGACGTACGACGACAATAACTATAAGATACAAGGAAGATAACTGAAAATTTTTGTCAAGAAAAAGGAGAAAATCATGTCATTATTATCGACAGGCAACATTATCAAAAATTTGTCGCTCGCGGGGGTCACGTATTCGCCCGCGATCGGCCGCGACACAGGAGTCGCATCCGCGCCGACCGTTACCGTGCAGTCGCCCTTGAACAACCTGGACAAGGAATTGAAAAAGCTGGAAGAGAAATACCGACTGTACGGCAAGAACGCCTACGATCTGCCCGACACGCTGAACGCGGAGCCGATGGAATACAAGGGCATGACCGAGGAGCAGATCAACGAATACGCTAAAGCGCAAATGGCCGCCGAATACGCTGCCGCTTTGCGCTCGATCAACGACGACGCGAAACGCTCCAAAAACGATTTGACGACTTATAAGGACAAGCTGAACGCCGCCGCGGGCGACGGCATGACCGCCGCGGATGAGGCCTATAAACAAGCGGCGCGGGTTACGTCAGACGACGCGCTGAAACGGGGCCTTTCGCGGTCCTCGATCATCGTCAATAAATTGGCCAATCTCGAAGAGAAAAAGACCGAAACCAAAGCGGACATATCCTCTAAACTCTTTAAGGATTTGGCCGATATCGACAACGGACTCGATTCCTTGGAAACGAAGCGGTTGCGGTCGGTCGACGAGCTTGACCTTGTCAACGCCGCGAAGCTCGCTCAGGAAATCAAAAATCTGACCGAGCGGCGCGAAAAACAATTGGACGAGATTTTGAAATACAACAACTCGTTGAGGGAAAAGCAGGCCGATTACGCTTTGCAGTACGCCAAGACGGATTCCGCCCTCGACAAGGATGCCTATGACAAGGTTGCCAACGATATCAAGAACGGCTTGTCCGTGGAAATCAACGCGCAGATCCAACAGGAGAAATACGCCAAAATCAACGAATTTCTGAACGGCGCGGGCAAGCAGGACGCGGTCAACTATTTAAAGAACAACGAGGAGTATTTTACACGGCAGGTGGGCGCGGCGTATTACCAGAAACTGCTGTCGGAACAACAAGCCCGATAAACTTTCTTTTTTAAACGGATAGCCCAATGTCAAGCGTGATTCGTCCTTTGAGCCGCCGAAGAAACGGCAAAAAGATCGGGAGGAAAGAATATGAAGAAGATAAAAAGCTACGCCTTTTGGTTTAATCTTTTGAGCGCCGTCACGCTGCTCGCGAGTTTGGCGGGACAGATTTTCGGGTTTAAACTCGTCGATTTGCCCGCCGCGAACGAGCTGATCGCCGCCGTATGCGGCTTTATGTTGCTGATCGGTGTTGTCGTCAAGGACGACGATCCGCCCGCAGGCGGAGAAGAGGGCGGCGCGGGCGGCGAAACGCAGATACGGCCCGATAGGTGAGACTGAAATGAGGGCGGGAAAAATTTCGAATATATTTTTGAGAAGAAAAGCGGATAAAAGCGCAGGCCGTAGCATCGGCTACGGACGAGCATTTTAGGCGGGTTTATTCCAAAAAGACATCAGAATTTTTTAGGTATTCTACACCGTCGCCCGAATTTCGGTATCACCGTACAAATCGATAGACAAACCGACCGAAAGATGATATCATAGTGCATAAATCGGTCAAGAGGGGTGTGTTGACAAAGTAGACACGAGCGGAGCGACGAGGAATTTTTTGCGTAGATGAAGGCAAAAAACGCAGTCGTAGCAGCGTTACGACGAGGTTTTCTGCCAAAATACACGTGAAAAAGAACCGTTGCCGCCGCCGTGGGGACTTTGTCAACACGCCCGGTAGGCAGGAAGGAACGAATATGAGGACGAAACACGGTTTGACCGTTATACTGTCGCGCGCGGGGGTTTTTGCGGCGTTGATCTTGATTTTTACGGCTTTCACGCAAATCCCCCTCGCGACGGGCTATATTCATTTGGGCGACGCGTTTATTTTCATCGCTTGCGTCTATATCGGTTGGGCCGCCGTGCCGGCCGCCGCGGTCGGCAGCGCACTGGCCGATATCATCAGCGGTTACGCCGTCTACGCGCTCCCGACCTTTCTCATCAAAGGGATCATGGCCGCGATCGCCGTGGGCATATTTGCGCTGTTCAAGAAAAATGCGCGAAGCGCAAGTCATAATGCACAATTTAGGGAACAGGGAACAGGGAACAGGGAACAGGTAGAGGATTGTCATTTTGAACAGAGTGAACAACCGAAGAAAAAATCGCGTAGCATTCCGCCGATTTGGTTGATGCTGGTCGCGTTTACGGTGGCGTCACTGTTTATGCAAGGCGCGTATATGGCGGCCGACGCCGTTCTGATCGGGATCAGCTGGCTGGAAAGCGACGGCGCGTACGTGTTCGTATTCGTCGAATTTTTAAAGGGTCTAGTGCAGAGCGCGATCGGCGTTCCGCTCGGCATCGTCGCGGCGCGGCTTTTGAAAAACTTGCCCTCCAACGTTTTCATGGATTGAATTCGTGGCAAATAGCGGCGTTGATACGGGCTACGCTTGTTTTGCCGTCTCGGTCGAGTAGGTCTACTACACTCCCTTCGAAGGCAAAACAACTGTTGCCTGTCTGAACACCACTCTTTGCCACTCCGATTAGATTCCCAAAGCACTCCGTTTGGACACTTCTTTTGAGGTTGGAACCTTGACTTTATGGTCGATATAGAGTATAATTGCGCGCATGAGTAAATACAACGCCCTTTGGGAATCTATCCGAAACGGCGGCGGGGAAACCGTAAAGCTGACCTTTGCCGAAATCAAAGAGATCGCCGGAATCGAAATCGATCATTCCTTTTTGACCTACAAGAAGGAACTCGCGCAATACGGCTATCGTGTCGGAAAGATTTCGTTAAAAGAGAAAACGGTTATTTTTAATAAGCAATGAAATTATATCGTCCTGTCGGACAAAAAGAATTTGATTTAATCGCGGAAAGCGGATACAAGGAATTTCCGCCGAGGCTGAAATGGCAGCCTATATTTTACCCCGTACTCGATAAGGCGTATGCGCGACAAATCGCGAGCGAATGGAATGTAAAAGACGAGTTTTCGGGTTATGTCGGCTATGTTTTGGAGTTCGAGGTTGACGACGAATATCTGAAACGATACGACATTCAAACCGTCGGGGCAAGTCATCACCAAGAATATTGGATACCCGCCGAAAAGCCGGCGGAATTTAATCGGCACATTATCGGTTTGATTAAAACGGTCGAAAAATTCGTGTAAATAGTTTAGCAAAAATGACCTGTGAGGGCGCAGACGCAAGCAAGACAAGGCGCGCGAGGATTTGCGACGGGGACCATACGTGACCGAGCAAACCGGAGCGCAACGCGGTATTGCGCCGCGTATCCGCTCTCACAAGTCATTTTTGATTTCCGGTAAAAATTTCCAATACCGTTCCGGCATAAAGGCGCGGCGGCGTTTTTCGGATTTCCGTTCCTCGACGGCGATATCGTCGTAATAACGTTTCCAAAGGGCTTGGAACGCGATCTCGTTTTGCGCAAGCTCGATTTCGGGATCGGAGCTGATTTTTCCGGCGCGGTATTCGCGGCCGTCGGATAATCCTAAAAATTTACGGCTTGTATCGTATATCCCGAACGGAAAGCCGTTCAAACGGTCGGCAAAATGGGGTAGAATGGTTTCTAAAATATCATGATCGGGAGCGATCGGGGCGTACAAAACGCCGGACGCCGTTTCCCGAAAGCGCGTTAATCCCAAAAATCGGTGGCATTCGTGATTGAATTTCGCCAACAGGTCGTTAAAAGCGATTACGCGCGGATCGGCAAAGCGTGACAGAACGCGTCCGCCGCGGGGAAGGGCAGCCGTGTGCGGATCGGGGCCTTGAAAGACCAAGGCGAGATACCGATAGATAACCGTGTCCTTGTCGGCGCAAGCGGTGCGGAATACCCGCTGCACGTTGTCCCAACCGTCGCGGCCCGTCCGCCGCAGGATCCCGCGAGCCACGCGCTCCGCCTTGTCGGGATCGGCGGGGATCGCGGCGGTTTCCTCGATCGTCAGCTGCCCGAAACGCTCCGCCGCGCAGATGCGCGCGGCCACGCCTTCGCGGCGGTAGGCCTCGAACACGCAGGTGAGGAAGCCCTCGATGGTGTTGTCGTGTAAAAAAAACATTTCAGTTTAATGATGCTCATGATAAAATGAAGGTTTAGATTCTTCACTTCGTTCAGAATGACACAAAATGCGCCAATGGCGCAAAATGCGCTTTCGTCTTTTATCCGCTTTTTCTTTTTCGGTCGGGCGTTTTTTTTGACGTGCTTCCGTGATCCGCTATCTCAAAGAAAAAAGCCCGTTTCGTTAAAACTGTCCCGTCAGCACGCTCAATCCCGTTTCCGTCGTTTCCGTGTTCGAAAGGGCTTCGAACATGCCGATTTGCGCGCCGCCCGAACGGCCCGGCAGCCGTCCGTTCGGCAGGGGGCCCGCGCCGGGCAGACGCAACGCCGCCCGTAAAAGCTCCGGCTCGCGGTTTTTCAGGCCTTCATATTTGCCGCGGCAGGTGACGAAGTGACGGGCGCGCTTTAAAACCACGCGCATTCGCCGTAAGTCCTCGAAATCCAACGTGCCGTACCGCCGCGCGTGAACGATTCTCCATGCCGCCGTCGCCCCGATCCCCGGCACGCGCATCAGCTGTTCGTGCGTCGCGGAATTGATCTCGACGGGAAACTTGTCGGGGTGACAGACCGCCCACGCGGATTTGGGGTCGACGTCCTCGGCTAAATTCGCCCCCGGCGGCAACAGCTCCTCGATATCGAAGCCGTAAAAACGCAACAGCCAATCGGCTTGATAGAGGCGGTGCTCGCGCAGCAGGCTCGCGGGCACGGCGGGCAGCAGGGAGGTCGGGTTTCCCACGGGCATGAACGCCGAATAATAGACGCGTTTCAGCCTGTAAATTCGGTACAGGTTTTGGGTCAGGCGCATGATCGTCCCGTCGGCGTCGGGCGACGCGCCGATAATCATTTGCGTGGTTTGTCCGGCAGGAATCATCGTAAATCGTTTGCTTTCCTTTTCCTCTAAATAGGAGCGCGCGAGCAGGCGCATGGGCCGGACGATCGATTCCTTGGTCTTTTGCGGCGCGAGCAGTTTCAGGCTCCGTTCGCTCGGCAGTTCGATATTGACGCTCATGCGGTCGGCGTACCGCGCCGCCCGTTGAATCAACGCGGGGTCGGCGTGGGGAATCGCTTTCAAATGGATATAACCGTTGAAGCCGTACAATTTCCGAAGCATGACGACGGTTTCGGTCAAAAGCTCCATCGTGCGGTCGGGGGAGCGCTCGACGGCCGAGGATAAAAACAGACCCTCGATATAGTTACGCTTGTAAAAGCCGATCACGAGTTCGCAAATTTCTTGCGGCGTAAGCGAGGCCCGCGGAACAATCGCGCTCCGCCGATTGAGGCAGTACAAGCAATCGAACGCGCAGTTGTTGGTCATCAGCAGCTTCAAGATCGATATGCAGCGTCCGTCGGCGGTAAAGGAATGGCAAATTCCGCAGTCCTTGGTGTTGCCCAACTGCCCGCCTGCGTTTTTGCGGCCTACGCCGCTCGATGAGCACGAAATATCGTATTTCGCGCCCCGCGTCAAAATGGAAATTCTTTCTTCTAACGTCATATTTTTCTCCGTATCCCTTTTCGAATTTTTTTTCCGAGAAGGATAAAAGTTAATGTTTAAATACGCGTTCAAATCATGTGTTCGTATTATAGCATATGCCAAACGAATTGTCAAACACTTTTTTAAATAAATTTGCGCCATAAATTCCGGCGGTGTTGCAACTCTTATCGAGGGATTTTGAGTCGGATTATTTAGGATAAAATGCCGTAAAAGCGCAGGCCGCAGCATCGCTACGACCGAGCATTTTTCGGAGGTTTAGACAAATAAGCCGCCAAAATTCCCGAGAGGCAATACTATTTCCGTCATAAGTTTGTAGCACCGTCGTAAAATATTAACGTTTTTTTTCTTTCATTTTTAGTTGCCCCGTTTCGCGGGAAATGCTATAATAAATGTATGAAGAAAGGGATCACGGTTGCCGGGAACATTATCGCCGATATCATCAAAATGATCGACTTGTACCCCGAAAAGGGGCGGCTGTCCACGATTTACAGCGTATCTAAAAGCGTGGGCGGTTGCGTGCCCAATACGGGCGTCACGTTGGCGCGTCTCGGCGGCGTGCCTGTCAAGGCTTCGGCCAAAGCCGGCGCGGACGAAAACGGTCGGTTTATCCTCGATCTTTTACAAAAAGAGGGCATCGATATCGGGAGCGTTTCCTCCGTCGCGGGCGCGGATACGTCCTTTACCGACGTGATGACCGTGCAGGGCACCGGCGAGCGGACGTTTTTCAACACCAAAGGCACGAACGCTTCGTTTTGTCCCGCCGACGTGGACGCAAACGCGCGGGATTGCTCGATTTTTCATATCGGTTATATCCTGCTGTTGGACGCGTTCGACGCCGCCGATTCCCGATTCGGCACGGTTTTAGCGGGTTTTTTGCACGACTTGCAGGAAAAAGGAATCAAAACATCGATCGACGTCGTCAGCAACAGCGCGGATCGTTTCCGCGAAAAGGTTTTGCCCGCGCTGAAATATTCGGACTATGCGGTTTTAAACGAAATCGAGGCGGGGTTGGCGACGGGGATCGAGCCGCGCCGCGCCGACGGGTCGCCGGATTTGGACCGCGTGGAGCGGATCGCACGCGCTTTTTTGCGTATAGGGGTCAAAAAAGCGGTCATTCATTGTCCCGAAGGGGGCTTTTGCGCCGACGCCGCGAGCGGAGCATTTACCGCCGTGCCGTCCTTGCTCTTGCCGAGGGACTATATCAAGGGCGCGGTGGGCGCGGGCGACGCGTTTTCGGCGGGCTTTCTGTACGCCGCGTACAAGGGCTTTTCGGATGGGGAGGCGTTGGAGTTCGCGAGCCTGACGGCGGCGGCCAACCTGTCGTCCTATGATTCGATCGGCGGGGCGCGCGCTTTCGCGGAAACGACGAAGTTGGGGCGGCTGTATCCGAGGCGGAGTTTTAACTGAAAATTGAAAACTGAAAATGAAGGTCGAGATTTTCAAATACAATGAACAATATAATAATGAACGTTTTTTGAAACTTTAATAAGAGGAGCCGACTATGATAACCAAGCAGGAATATGAAAACGCAAAAAAAGCGACCGTCAAGGCGTTCCGCGGCGCGGGCATCAAGATGACCGAAGCGGAAGAGGAGAGGATCGAGGTCGCCGACTTCGGGTTAGGGGATTTAAAGAATATCGGCCTCGAAATCCTGACCTACGTCAATACGGAGAGGGTGTGCGCGAAAGAGCTGTATCTCTTGCCGTATCAGACCTGTCCCGAGCATATCCATGCGGACGGGCCGGGCTATTCGGGCAAAGAGGAAACGTTCCGCTGTCGACGGGGCAAGGTGTATTTGTACGTGTCGGGCGAGCCGGTCAAAAAAGTAGGAGCGCGCATTCCGGACACGGTATTGACGGTCTTTCACGAAATCGAGCTGAACGAGGGCGAGCAGTACACGCTATACCCCAACACAAAGCATTGGTTTCAAGGAGGCGCGGAGGGCGCGATCGTTTCGGAATTTTCCACGCGCAGCCGCGACGAAAGCGATATATTTACCGACCCGAAGATCAGGCGTATCCCCGAAACCGAATGAAAGCGGGAATTTTTAACGGCAGCTACCCCGCCGCGAAGGGGAATTTTTACAGGTAAAAGTTTTTGAAAAGAGCGCGAGAAAAACTTTTTTCAAAAAGTTTTTCTCGCAAAAAAAGCAAAAAGCAAAAAAGAAAGAAAAAGAGAAAGAAATGAAAACGGCAAAAAAAGCGGTCATGTACGGCGCGGGCAACATAGGGCGGGGCTTTATCGGGCAGTTGTTTTCCGAAAGCGGCTACGAGGTCGCGTTTATCGATATCAACGAGAAAGTGATCGACGCGCTGAACCGCGACCGCGAATACCCCGTGGTGATCGTCCGGCCCGATGGGATCGAGGAGCTTTCGGTCAAACGCGTGCGCGGCGTGCTGGGAACGACGCCTGAAATTGTCGCCGCCGAGATGAAGGATTGCGATATTATGGCGACCGCTTTGGGGGTTAACGTACTGAAATACGTCGCTAAAAATTTAGCGGCGGGAATCAAGCAACGGATCGACGCGAAAAAGCCGATCGATATCATCATTTGCGAGAACCTGTTGGACGCGGACAAATACTTGAAAGGGCTGATCCTGAAAGAATTGCCCGAAAGCTATGCCGCCGTGTTCGACCGATACGTCGGGTTGGTGGAAGCGAGCATAGGCCGCATGGTGCCCGTCATGGACGAGAACATGCAGGCGGGCAATATCCTGCGGGTGTACGTCGAGGAGTACGGGTATTTGCCCGTGGACAAGGCCGCCTTTAAAAATCCGATCCCAAAAATCAAAAATCTGTATCCGTACGCGCCGTTCGGATTGTTCATTCAGCGGAAGCTCTTTATGCACAACATGTCGCACGCGCTGACCGCCTACTTGGGCGCGTTGAAGGGATATGCTTATATCGCGGACGCGATCGGAGACGCGGGGATTGAAAATATCGTTTACGCGGCGTTGGTGCGCTCGGCGCAAGGCTTGTCGATCAAGCATGGCGCGGATATCAACGCGCTGCTTGCGCACGCCTCGAATCTGATTTACCGCTTTAAAAACAAGGGCCTGCGGGACACCGTCGCACGGGTGGGCCGCGACACGCAAAGAAAGCTCTTCGAGAACGACCGCTTGACCGGCGCGTTGAATTTGGTCAAAAAACATAAAATTCCGAGCGTTTGCCTTTGCGCGGGGATCGCCGCCGCGCTGTTGTTTACGGGGGAAAACGACGCGGCGAGCGCGGAGGTTTGCGCACATACAAGGAGCGCGGGCGTTCAATCCGCTTTGGAAAAATATTGCCGTATCGACGATCGGGAAACGGTGAAAACCGTGGAAAAAATATACGCCGATTTCGCATCGGGCAAGCCGCTGAGCGAAATCGGCGCATATTTGTTAGAGGTTGAGAATAAAAGCGCGACGATTATTTAGTTCGCTTCCGCTTGCGGTTCCTCCTCGGTGCCGATCAGGAACTTGCCGACCAAAGCGGCGAGGGCAGCTCCGACCAACGGGGCGACGATAAAGACCCAAACCTGCGTTATCGGCAGGGATTCGCCCTCGAACAGCATAACCAAAGCGGGCCCGAAGCTGCGGGCGGGGTTGACCGACGTGCCCGTCAAGCCGATACCGATCAGGTGTACGAGCGTGAGGGTGAGGCCGATGATCAGGCCGGCCTTCTTGCCCGCACCTTGACCGCTCTTTTTGCCGGTCACGGTCAGAATCGTCAGCACAAAAATGAACGTGAGAACAATTTCGACGATCAACGCGCCGATCAGGTTTACGTTCCCCGCATTGGCCGTATCCGCGCGGAAACCGTTTTGTCCGAGCCCCGGAAACTGTTGTCCCCACGTTTTCAAGACGCCGTAAAGCAGAAGCGCGCCCAAAACCGCGCCGACGAATTGCGCGACGACATAGTAGAAGAACTCGAACCATGTGATGCGTTTGTTGATCGCCGCGCCGAAGCTGACCGCCGGATTGATATGACAGCCCGAAACCGGCCCGATCGTGTACGCCATCGCGACGATCACAAGGCCGAACGCCAGCGCGGTCGCGACCAAATTGACGCCGCTGACCATAGCGACGCCGCAAGCGACGAATACGAGCACGAACGTGCCCAACATTTCCGCGAGAAACTTCTTGACATTGAACTTTGACATGTTTTGTAGCCTCCGCGGATAAGTATATCCCTTTTAAAAGCTTTTAGCAATCGTTTAAAAGCGGTTTATGAGGATAAATGACGAAAACGGTAAGAAGTCAAAAATCCTTAACCGTCCTGATTGATCGACTTGATCAGCACTTCGATCGCGCGGTCGGCGTTTTCGGCCGAGACCTGGCAGGTGCCGACCTGATGATGCCCGCCGCCGCCGTACTCGAACAACAGGGTGCCGACGTTGGTTTTGGAGGTGCGGTTTAAAACGCTGTGGCCGACGGCGATCGCGGCTTTTTTGGAGGCGTCGTCTTTGGCGCGTGCGTCCACGATCCACATCGAAATGTTTTGTTTGGGGTAGAGGCTGTAAATTAAAAAGCGGTTGCCCGTATAGATCGGATCGACGCCGCGCAAATCGGTTGCGATCAGATTTTTATAGATCTTCGTGTATTTGGCGACCATTTCGCGGAACAGCTTATCCTGCTCGAAATACAGTTTGACGCGCTCCTTGACGTCGGGCAAAGACATAATCTGATCGATATTCATCGTGCGGCAGGCGTCGATCAATTCCTCCATCAGCTGATAGTTGCTGATGCGGAACTCGCGGAAACGCCCCAAACCCGTGCGCGGATCCATGATGAAGCCCAAAAGCACCCATCCCGTCGGATTTTGGATTTCGTCGATTGACAGCTTGGCGGCGTCCACCTTGTCCACCGCCGCAATCATTTCTTTGAAGTGCGGCAGCTTTTTTTCGCCGTCGTAGTAATCATAGATGACGCGCGCCGCGCTGTCGGCGGGACGGCTGCACCCCTCGTATTTAAGGTCGGGATCGAGCCGCTCGTTCTCGCTGACGTGGTGGTCGAACCACATTTTGCAGCCCGGCATGTAGGGTACGTTGGCCAACACGTCGTTGTTTGTGACCTCTACTCGGCCGTCCTGCATGTCTTTTGGGTGTACGAATTTCCAGCTGTCGATGACGCCAAACGCTTTCAGCAACGCGCCGCACGCCAATCCGTCAAAGTCGGACCTTGTCAATAACCTCATAAATCGAATACTCCCTTTACCTTAAAAAATTTTGACCGTTTAAGGTAAAATAATTATGTATAGTATACCATATTCGAATTGCTTTTGCAAAGCATATTTGATATAATGTTAATAGAACGGGCTTTTTCTTGGAAGTCTGCCGGTCGGGTAGGCGGGTCGGCGGGCACGAAAAGAAGTCATTGGAGGATATCAATGAGAGCATGGGTCTCGCTTCCCGGCAACGGTAACGATACGTTCCTGTTGTGGCTCATCGTGGCAATCATACTTGTCGACGGGTTTGTGACATGGGTCATTTCGGCGTTCAAAAAAAAGAAAAGGAAAAAAATGAAAGGAATTTTGTTCGACATGGACGGCGTGTTGGTGGACAGCGAGCCGGTCATCATCGAGGCGGCGATCGAGGCGTTGAAAGCGTGGGGCGTGAACGCGCGGGCGGAGGACTTTAAACCGTTCACGGGCATGGGCGAGGAACGGTTTATCGGCGGCGTCTCCGAAAAATACGGCGTTCCGTTCGAGCCCGCGATGATGAGCAAGGCCTACGACGTTTACGACGCGATCGGCTCCGCGAAGGTCAGGGTGTTCGACGGCGTGCAAAATGCCGTTCAAGCCTTGAAACGACGCGGATATAAAACGGCGGTTTGTTCGAGCTCCCACCGCCGCAAGGTGCTGATCAACTTGCGGGCGATCGGATTGAACGCGGAGGATTTTGACGCGGTGATCACCGGAAGCGAGGTCGTAAATAAAAAGCCCGATCCCGAGATCTTTTTAAAAGGGTTGCAGGGGATCGGCGTTTCCGCCCAAAATACGACCGTCGTCGAGGACGCTTTAAGCGGGATAGCGGCGGCGAAAGCGGCGGGCTGCCGCTGTTTTGCGGTGACGACGAGCTTTCCCGCCGACAAATTGCGGGCGGCGGGAGCGGACGCGGTCGTCGGCACGGTTGCGGAAATTCTCGATTTATTGAAGTAAAAATTCAATTAAAGTAAGAAGTAAAAGGTGAAAACGGAGTGGGGAATCCGATCCTTTTGTAAACCTATCCGCACTTTTTACTTTTTACCTATTACTTTTTACTTGATTTATCGCCTAATAAAAACCTTTCCTTTGCCATACACTACTTTATATGAGAAATCCGAAGCGTATCGTTTTATGGATCGCTTTATGCGCGTGCGGCGCGGCCGCGCTGTCTTTCGGTATCGTCAGGGTATCCTATCCTTATAAATACGGCGCGGAAATAACCGCGTCCGCCCAGAGCTATGACCTGCCGCCCGCGCTCGTCTGCGGCGTGATCCGCACAGAAAGCCGCTTCGATCCCGAAAGCGTGTCCCCCGCGGGGGCGACGGGCTTGATGCAGCTGATGCCGACGACCGCTCTCTTTATCGCAGAGCGCGAGGATATCGAGGATTTCAACTTTTCGATGCTGTTCGATCCCGAAATCAATATCCGGCTGGGCTGCGCGTACCTGCGGTATTTGACCGATAAATTCGGCGGCGACACGAATTTGGCCTTGGCGGCCTACAATGCGGGCGAGGGCGCGGTGCGCACGTGGCTGAACAACAAGGCGTATTCCCCCGACGGCAAAAGCCTGAAAATGATTCCCTATAAGGAAACGCGCGAGTACGCCGACAAGGTATACGGCGCGGCGAAGGTTTACCGGGGCTTTTACGGCTTGCCCGCTATGGCCTTGTAAATCTTTGGGCGCGGAGCAGGACGCGGTAGAGCATTTGCGCTTATCTTGCTTTTCTCTTTTTAAACAGTTTAAATACGGAAAGCGTAACGATTAGCGCAATCGCAAACGCTCCCGCGCCTATGAGTAGCCACGCCCACAACGGGAGTCCGTCCGGCGAGGGTGTGTTTTGGACCCACTTTGCGTAAACCGTAATATTCTCGTCCGTGCCTGCAGGAATTGCGGTAATCGTCGAGTCCGAGAAATCCGCAGTCAGATACCAACCGTCGAACGTGTAGCCCTCTTTCGCTACCGTTGCCGGCAATACGATTCCGCCGCCAGCCGTGTAGGTTGCGTCCGGGATATCCGCGCCGTTGAAAGTGACCGTATACACCGGCGCGGCCGCAACCTCTATATTGACCGTAATGCCCGTCACCGTGTTGTAGTTTGCCGTGTCGGACGGGGTATAGGTTAAGGTAAACGAATTGCTGCCGGCCGCGCCGACGGAGGCAGTCGGAGCGTCCTCGAAAGCAAAGCCCTCCGGCAACTGCAAATCGGCAAGTGTTTGCCCGGCGGTCGCCGTCAACGTCGGCAAGGTATACGTCGGAGTCGCTTTCGCTACGTTCACCGTAACGGTTAAGTTGAAATCATTGTAATTGTCGCTGTCCGCGTTGTACTTCGCCGCATAAGAGGTCTGCAACACCGTCAGTTTGGTCGTATCGGACACCCACGAGTAGTGTTGCGACAGCCCGGTCACGTCCGCAAGCGTGTTCGAATCCGTGTATGTCGCGGATAATGCGTTGTGCGCTATGCCAACGTAATCCGCTTTCGCTACGTTGACCGTAACGGTTAAGTTGAAATCATTGTAATTGTCGCTGTCCGCATTGTACTTCGCCGCATAAGAGGTCTGCAACACAGTCAGTTTGGTCGTATCGGACACCCACGAGTAGTGTTGCGACAGCCCGGTCACGTCCGCAAGCGTGTTCGAATCCGTGTACGTCGCGCTTAAATCGCCGTGCGTGATACCAACGTAATCCGCTTTCCCCACGTTCACCGTAACGGTTAAGTTGAAGTCATTGTAATTGTCGCTGTCCGCATTGTACTTCGCCGCGTAGGAACTCACCGGCGCAGTCAGTTTCGTCGTATCGGACACCCACGAGAAGTATGGCGACAGCCCGGTCACGTCCGCAAGCGTGTTCGAATCCGTGTATGTCGCGCTCAACGGCGTATGCGTGATATTCGTGTAATCCGCTTTCGCCACGTTGACCGTTATCGTTCCCGTTGCGGGCTTGTAGTTGGCCGTGTCGCCGTCCGTATAGAACGTCGCGGCATAAGCCGTCCCGCTCTGCGCGTACGTAGGCTTCGTCCCCGGTACGTCAAACGTATATCCCGCCGCAAGCGTCGCGCTCCCGATAGTATCTCCGTAAATGATTTCCACCGCCGACGGCGTTCCGAATAGCG
>BNZQ01000008.1 GCA_026001225.1 Clostridia bacterium | reverse complement strand
ATTGAAACGGAACCGGCGGAGCAACCGTTGGCGGAAGCGGCGGCGAAGATTGAAACGGAACCGGCGGAGCAACCGTTGGCGGAAGCGGCGGCGAAGATTGAAACGGAACCGGCGGAGCAACCGTTGGTCGATCAAGGAGAAGATAAAAATGAATAAAGTAATCCTAATCGGTAACCTGACGCGCGACCCCGAGCTTTCGACGACGCAGGGCGGCAGCACCGTGTGCAAATTCGGTCTCGCCGTCAACCGCCGCTTTTCCAATCAGGCGGGCGAACGCGACGTGGACTTTTTCAACATTGTCACGTGGAACAAGCTGGCCGAAACCTGCAATAAATTCCTGCGCAAGGGCCGCAAAGCGGCGATCACCGGCCGCGTCGAAATCCGTACATACGAGCAGGAGGGCGTCAAAAAGAGCGTCACCGACATCATCGCGGATGACGTGGAATTTTTGAGTCCCGCCGGGGAAGGCGGCGCGGGTGGCGACTATACCGAACCCGCTCTCGCGCCGGTCAAGAAAAAAACGGCCGAATTGACGCCGTTGGAGGACGAGAACCTACCGTTCTAAATGTCATTGCGCGCGGCGGTTATACCGACGCGCGGCGAGCTCAAAAAAATAAAAAGGAAGTAAAATATTATGGCAGAATACAAGAAACCCTATTTTAACGCCGCAGGCGGCGGCGACGATAAAAACGCCAAGAGACCGAAACGGCCCATCAAGAAAAAGGTCTGTACCTTTTGCGTCGAGAAGGTTGAGAGCATTGACTATAAGGACGTTCCCCGCTTAAAAAAGTATATCACCGAAGCGGGCAAGATCGTTCCGCGCCGCGCGTCCGGCACCTGTGCCAAGCATCAACGCGAGCTGGCGACGAGTATCAAGCGCGCCCGCTTGATCGCGTTGCTGCCGTTCGTCAACGATTAGGCTTGCACTATACTTGTTGCGAAATTCTGCGTTTCATTTCGCAACAAGTCTATGAAAAAGACTTTTTTATCTATAAGGATAATTGTCGCGCCGCCCGCGTAAATCCTCGGGCGGCGTTTCCTTTTTGCGTTCGCCGCCGCGGCCGTTGTGAAGAAGCTTGCCGAAACCGCCGCCGAAACCCGCACCTTGACCGAGGTCGAAATTTTTATTGAAATCGTTGAAGCCGCCGCCGACCGCGCCGCGACCGCATTGACAGCACGAGGCCGCGAGCCAAGCCGCTTGCAGCATCAGAGCGTTGCGGTTGCAATAACAGCAGTGGCCGCATTTACCGCACGGCCCGCCGAAGCCCCACCCGCCAAAGCCGCCGCCGCAACATCCGTATCCGCACCCGCCGCCGAAGCCGTTAAAAAAGGGAAACATAAATTACCGTCCTTTTATTTTATGTAAAGGGCGGGGTTTGAACTGAAAACTGAAAATTAAGGTTGAGATTATGCGAGTGTGCACGACGCGTTCCGATGGCCGCCCGAAAGATTCATGCGATATGTAGGAAAAAACAGCCACCCCCTCCGCTTCGCGGCCACCTATCCGCAGGCGGGGAAAATGTTCATAAGTTACGGAAAGTTTTTCCCGCGAGAGCTTCTTTATATTATATTCCCGAATCGACAAAAAAGAAACCTTTACGCATGAAGGGTGCGGTACAATAGCCGTTACCTATGCCGAATATACGCTCCGCCGCCGCTCCGGCGCGCGCTTTAACCACAAAAAAAGCCAAAATCAAAATTACATACCGCGACATACTGAAATACACGCTGTACGCCGCGCTGTTTTTAATTTTAGAACGCGCCGAGCTCGCGCCGGGAATCCGGCCGTTCGCGTTCGGCTTCTTCTACGCCCTTCTGTTCGCCGGCCAGAATATGCTCGTGCTGTCCGCGCTGTATATTCTGTGCTCCGCCGCCGCGCCCGGGGACGGCGCGTTGGTCGCCGCGAGTATTTCGGCGGGTGTCACCCTGATCGCACAGGGCGCGCATATCTTTTTTAAAAAACGCGTCACCCTGCCGCTTTTGCTGATTTACGCCGGACTGGGACAAGCCGGCTATGTCGTCCTCACGGTCCTGCGCACCGACAATTATCTCGTCCCCGCTCTGACCGTCATTTTCGGGCTGATCTTTCTGTACGCTTGCGCCACCGTACTGCACAGTATCCTCGTGCGCGGCCTCAAATACAAGCTGAACGCGTCCGAATTGGCGTGCGGCGGGGTCTTGCTGCTCGCCGTGTCCATGGGCATGACCGCTTTCGGCGCGTATTCGGCCGAACCCGTTCGCGCCGCCGCCGCGTTCCTGATTTTGTTTTGCGTTTATTGCTGTCCCGAAGGGGGATATGCGTTGGGGGTCGGGCTGATCATGGGTCTGGGCGCGGGAATCCAAACCGGCGATATGGCATACGCGGGCAGCTTCGCGCTGATGGCCTTGCTCGCGCTGATCTTCGCGGGCGCGCCCCGCGCGTGCGGCGCGGCGGCGGCCGTGATCGGGGATTTATTGTTTGGGCTGTATTTCCGCGCGTTCGGCGTCTACGGGTGGGGCGCGCCGCTGTCCGCCGCCGTCGGCGCGGCCGTTTTTTGGGCCTTGCCCAAATCCGCGCTGAAAGCCGCCGCCGGCGCGGTGTTCGGTTTTACCGACAAGTTCGCCGCGCGCGCGATCGTCAATAAACACCGGCAAGATTTAAGCCGCCGCTTAGCGAGCATCGCGGGCGTGTTCGGCGAAATGAGCGGCGTCTTTTCCGGTCTTGTGACGGGCGTCATGCCCGTTCAAGAGGCCAAGGCCGTGCTGGCCGTCGAGGCCGTCGAAAAGTACTGCTCGGATTGCGGCAACTATACTTCCTGTCACGGGAATTTGAAGGAAGAAACGCAAAGAGCTTTTGCCGATTGTATCGAGGCGGGCGTGATCAAGGGCCGAACGACCGTGCTGGATTTACCGCCCTTTTTGGTCAGTCGGTGCCGCCGTATGTCCGGGCTGATCGCGGCGTTGCAGGAACGGGCCGAGACCTTTGTGCGCTATGCGGGCGCGGCGGCCCAAGCGGACGGCGGGCGGGCCGCGGCCGGACAGCAGCTGGCGGGCGCGGCGGGGATCGTCGAGGCGATCGCCAAGGACTGCGGCGGCGCGGTGTCTTTCGATCCCGCGGCCGAGAAACGCGTCATGGAAGAATTGACCTATATGGACGTCGTGGCTTGCGAGAGCGTGATCTACGCCGAAAAAGGAGGCGAAATTCCGGCGGCGGCGCTGATCGTGCGGACGGACACGTTCGACGGCGGCAAGATCGAGCGCGCCGTCGGCAAGGTCTGCGGGTGCAAAATGTCGATCGTCGGCTATGGGCAATCGCCGCGAGCGGGGTGGAGCGCGGTCAATTTGCGGGCCGCTCCGCGCTTCGACGTGGTGTTCGGTTCCGCGAACGCAGTCAAAGCGGGGAGTCGGGTATGCGGCGATACGCACAGCTTCGTCAAGATCGGGGACGATAAGTTCATGATGGCATTGTGCGACGGCATGGGAAGCGGCGAGAAAGCGCGCGCCGTGGCCGAGTTGGCCGTGTCTTTGACCGAGAATTTATACAAGGCGGGCTTTGACAGCGAATTGATTTTAAACAACGTCAACCGCCTCGTGTCGCTCGGGTGCGAGGAAAACTTCACGGCTTTGGATATTTGCGTCATGGATTTGCGGGCGGGCGCGGCGGACTTTATCAAGATCGGTGCGCCGGTCGGGGCGTTAAAGCACAAAAACGACGTCGAGGTATTGCCCGCGGGATCGCTGCCTTTGGGTGTGTTGGAAGAGATGAAGCCCTGCGTGTCCCGCCGCCTATTATCGGGCGGAGACATGGTGGTGCTGACGAGCGACGGCGTGACCGACGAATTCGGCGCGCAGACCGATTATTTGAATTTGGTCAACAATATTCGGACGCTGAACCCGCAGACCTTGGCGGACGAGGTACTGGGATACTGTGTGAAAAAAGACAAGGACGCGCCGCACGACGATATGACCGTACTGGCGGCGCGGATCTATATACCCGTATAAAAAGATTGACAAACTCTCGTCGAATATGGTATGCTTTACGGACAAAATTATTTTGGCGTGGAGAAGTACCCAAGCGGTAAGGGGCTCCCCTGCTAAGGGAGTAGATCGGGAAACCGGTGCGAGAGTTCGAGCCTCTCCTTCTCCGCCAAACGGAACAGTATCCGAACCCTCGGAGGTATCGGGTACTTTTTCTATAATCTGCTCTATTGCTTGGTTGATGGCTTGGTCGGTATCGTCCTTACTGACAAAGGGGCTTTCGCCGTTGTCGAAACTGAAATAAATGACCGTGCGGTTGTCGTAAAGATAGACGGAATTGACAAGCCTGTCTATGATACGTTGTTGAAAGGCTTTGTCCTCGGCGCGCTCGGCCCGTTCTTGCTCGGTCGTTCCTATCAGGTCTCCGACGAAAGCGAAAAACTTGTCGTGCGTCGGAATAACGCCGCGCTCGATTTCAAGCCGGATATGCTGCTCTTTCAAGTCCTCCGATAACGCCGCTAACTCTTTCATGCGCTTGTCGATAGCCGCGACAAACAGATCGTTCTTTGCGGCTACGGCCTGAATATACGCCGTCGTGGTGTCGTCGATTTCCTTTTGGGTGTTCGCTATCCTGACCTCCAAACTTCGCAATATGCTTGTTTCCGTCCTGCGCTCGTGGTGGGCGATCATATCGTCGGCAATTTTCTGAACGCGCCGCTTGTCGCTCAAATACTCGATGATCATTTTGGTGATCGCTTTTTCCAACTCGTTCTTGTCCTCGCGCTTCTTTCCGCACTTGTTTTTCCGCGCCGTCTTGCAAACATAATATTGATAGGCCGTTCCCAACTTGCCTACGCCGCCGTCCGCTATCATGGTCGTACCGCAATGACCGCAATACAATTTACCCGTCAAAAAGAATCGTATGCGGGGCGTATTGCTCTTGGCGAAGTATTTATTCTTGGCAAGAAGTTCCTGCGCCTTATCAAAGGTTTTGCGGTCTATGATAGCGGGATAGGTCTTGTCGCAAAGCCTGCCGCCGAACGTGAACGAACCCGTGTACCGCTCGTTGACAAGCCACTTGTCAAAGTAACGCCCTAAATACGGCTTGCCTTTGTATCTATGCCCCTGCGCGTTGAGGGCTTTCGCAATGTTCTCTTTGGATACGCCGTCCGCATACTTCTCGAATACGTACCGCACGACGGCGGCTTTTTCCTCGTCGATAACGACTTCTTTTAAAGGCTGTCCTTTCTTGCCGATGACCGCGCTGGGTACGGTCTTGTAGCCGTAAATGAGATAGCCGCCCAGAAACGTGCCGTTCGCTACGCCGGTGTTCAAGCCCTCGCGCACGCGCTTACTAAGCCGTTTGGAATACCGCTCGTCATTCCACTCGACAAACATCTCGTACAGTTCGCCGCCCTCGTCGTTGCTGATCGGCTGGGTAGCGGAAAGTACCTTGACGCCCTTTTTAGCCAACTGCGCTTTGTACAGTATGCTGTCCATGCGGTTTCGGGCAAAACGGTCGAACATATACACGATAATATATTGGAAAGTCCCGTTTGCGGCATCCTCGATCATCTGTTGGAAAGCGGGCCGGTCATCGGTCGTCCCCGTCCGCGCCTTTTCGGGGTAAACGTTGATTACCCGTAAGCCCTTGCTTTCGGCAAACTCTTTACATATTCGGATTTGACCTTCGATGCTCTGTTCGTTTTGTCCCGCGCTGCTGTAACGGGGATAGATGACTGCATTGTTCATAGTGACGTGAATCTCCTTTTTCGGCGGTGCGTTACTTCTCGGCCTTGACCGCCTTGATCGCGAAACGTCGCCGCCGCCGCGAAGCCGCCTGAGGAAACGGGCGAGGGATAAACACGAACGGCCCTCCTGACGGGTGCTTTATGCTCGCCCCTCGACGGCGAGCAAGGCGGCGATACAAATCCACAAGGCGGTCAAGGACATTGGCGGTAAAGGCCTATTCCGCGCTTGCGGTTAATATCCGCTCCCGATAGTATTCTTTAAAACCGTCAACCGTCTTGTCCATGTATCTCTTGAATTGCTGAACAACGTCGTCGGGAGCGGTGATACGGATTTTTCCGCCGGAGGTCAAGCACCACGCGAAAAAGGTGGGGCTGATTTGGACGGGGACGGTCACCGAGAAAGCGCGTGTTCATTACGCATTGGATTCGTTTATGTTGAGCTACGGAGGGGTGAGCGGAAACCGCGACAATATCAAGGTGGAAATCAATTACCTGGACAGGTGTCATATTTTGCCGCTTGAATACCGTACATTGACCCCAAAGGTTGCGGGCAGGGAGTTCAGCGTTTTGGCATTGAATCCGATTGAACTATATGCGAGCAAAACGACCGCGCTTCTTTCCCGTTGCGCGCCGAGAGATTTATATGACGTTTATACGATGATAACCGGCGGCGTGATAGCCGATGAAAATCTTTTTCGCAAATGTTTTGTTTTCTATAACGCGGTTGGCGGTAATCAGGACGCGGACAATCTCAATTTTGATATTATTGACACCGTAACCTATGACAAAGTAAAGCGGCAGTTGAAGCCGGTTATTTCCAAAACCGATACGTTTGATGTAAAAAATGCGCAAGCGGTTGTGCGGGAGTATTTGAAAAGCGTGTTGACGCTTACGGAAAGCGAGATTGAGTTTATCCGCTTGTTCAAAACGGGCGATTGCAGGCTTGATTTTCTTTTTGAGGATAAAGCGATGGCAGAAAGAATTGCGATGCATCCTATGCTTATTTGGCGACAAAACAGTATCAGAAAGGGCTAAAAGCAAAAAGTCCTTACAAAAGTTTACACTCGGTTGACAAGTGTAAACCCAAAAACGCCACTTTTGCCGTTATAATATAAGTGATGGGTGCGATAAGCACGAATCAAACACGGCGGCGGATTAGGGAGCCGTTCAGGTCAAACTGAACCGGTTAGGTCGGGCGCAAGATAATGCGCCGAATGCGGGAGCTGTAACGGCTCCTTTTTCTTTTGCCGTCAACTACGCAGGGAGGGTATATGCCGAACAAACCGTTAAAGCCGTGCCGAAGCCCCGGCTGTCCGAACTTGTCGGAGGAATACTATTGCGAGCGGCACCGCAGAGCGAAAGCCGCCGAGTACAATCAATTCCGCCGCGACCCCGAGCTGCAAGCGTTCTATAACGGCAGCCGGTGGCGGGCGATGGCAAAACGACAACTGAAACGGCAGCCGCTGTGCGGGAGGTGCCTTGCCGAGGGCAGACTGAGCGCGGCGAGGATAGCCGACCATATCGTGTCAATCAAGAACGGCGGCGCGCGGTATGACGCGGACAACCTGCAAAGCCTGTGCGTCGCTTGCCACAATAAGAAAACCGCCAAGGAATAAAGTTGAGGCGGAAACGGTGTTTTTATGCAAAAACAGGCATAGGGGGGTAAAAAAGTCTGCAAAAGGGGCGGGAAACAGCGGGCAAGCAGTCGCGCGCGAATTTTCGCGAAATCAAAAATCAAAATAAAAATCAAACAATCAAAAAAAAGCTGTTAAAAGCGGTGGAAACGGCTGTTTCGAGGTGAAAATCGGTTTTGATTTTTGAAAACAATCAAAATTATTTTGATTAAAAGCTGCAAAAACGGCGTGTTTTGAGGTGCAAAACCTTGAAATCCGCTTGCAGTTTTGATTTATCGGGCTGTTATTTTGATTTATTCGGCAATGTGTGGGATTAAGACCGACAAGCAAAGGCATTGCGGCGGCAGTGTTTATCTTTGGAATAAGGCAAGGAGGTATGAAACTATGGCGAGCGGAGGCGCGAGGAGCGGCGCGGGCAGAAAGCCCAAGGGCGTGGCGCAGAAAATATTAGAGGGGAATCCCGGCAGGCGGTCTATACGGCTGTTGGAGTTTGACACGGGGCTTGAAATCCCGACCGAGCCGCCGGAATACTTTTCGGACAGGGCGAAGGATATTTACCGCAACGTGCATGAGTGGCTGAAAAAGATAGGCTGTACGACGGGTATACTGCCGTACAACTTGGAGGAGTATGCTTTCTGCAAGGCGCGGTGGATCGAGTGCGAGGAAAAGAATTCGCAGCACGGGCTGCTCGTAAAGGACGGCAGCGGCAAACCCGCGCCGTCGCCGTTTGTGGCGATGGCGAGCCAGTACCTGCGTAAGTATCTGTGGAACAACGTATCGCCCAAGCCGAACGGCAAGCCCGAAAGCAAGCGGACAAGGAGGAACTGCAAATGTAGGAAAACGTGCTTTTAGGACGGCGGCGGCGTGTCCATGAGAAAAGTATCGGGGACGTTTTTCCCGTGTCACTCAATCAAAGGAATCGCCGAAAAGGGTAGTCTAAACGGGGGTAAAATCGAAAGCGTTTGAATTGTATCAAGTAACAGAAAAAAAGAATCAAAAAAGGAAAAGGAATATGGAATTACAAATCAATCCGAAATTTAAGGACTTAATACCGCCCTTGCATTTTGAGGAATACGAAAACTTGCGCGAAAGTTTGAGAAACGAAGGCTGCCGCGACGCGATTATCGTTTGGGACGGCGTTATTGTTGACGGTCATAACCGCCACAACCCCGCCCTGTACAGCGCGGCGGTCTACACGAGGTTCTCCAAGGACGACGGCAAGGCTTGCGACAATTCAAGCATCGAAACGCAGAAACTCATGCTCGAACGCTACTGCAAGGAACAACGGCTACAAGGTCTACGACATTTACAAGGACGACGGCTATACGGGACTGAACTTCAACAGGCCGGATTTCCAAAGACTGCTCAAAGACGTCGAGGACGGCAAAGTCAACCTCGTCATCACCAAGGATTTGAGCAGATTGGGGCGCGATTACATTCAGACGGGCTACTACACGGAGATTTACTTCGCGAGTAAAAATGTCCGGTACATAGCGGTGAACGACAACACGGACACCTTACGGGGCGACAACGACATGATGCCGTTCCAAAACATCATGAACGACCGCTACTCCAAGGACATCTCGGATATAGTAGTATGTGTAACTGTTCCCAGCGGAATACTGTTGCGTAGATGTTCCACCCGTGTAAGCATTTGTGCCGAAAATATAGCCAAACAACGCATTACTGCCCGTCACTGTTGAGCTTTGCCCCACAAACGGTAGCGTGATGCTTGTCAGAGATTTCCAACCATTGAAAGCACCTACGCCAATACTTGTTACCGTATTCGGAATTACAAGGTTTGTTTGCGTAATTCCCGTGCAACCAGAAAATGTGTAAACCTCGTTGTGCGTGGCCTCGCGTTTCATGTCACGGCGGCGGGTACCGCGATTACCGGCAATTATGGGAGCGGTGCGCAGTGCAGCAACGTTTACATATGCGACAACGCGGTTTACGGCGACGGCCTAAGCACCAAAACCCTCGGCATATCGTTCAGCGGAGGCGCAAGGACGGCTTTGGGCTTATCCGGGCTGTATATTACCGGAAACGAGGTGTACGATATCAGCATGTTCGGGATAAGGACATGCCAAGAGCCCAATAATTTAAGGCACGCTTTTTACGACGTGCATATGGACGGCAATACCGTTCGCGATATAGGGCATATCGGCATGTATATGGCGGGCACGACCGCGGGAACAAAGCGCAACACGATCAACCGCAATCTTGTCTATAATACCGGGCTGGATACGAAAATCCATTGGGTCGGCGATGCGGCGGGGATTATGGCGATGGCGGCGGCCGGTATGGACATTATGTTTAACGAATCGTACGGAAATAAAGACACCCAAAGCGGGAACGACGCTATGGCGATCGACATCGATTGGTACGTCGACGATATAGACGTGGCGTACAACCATACTTACAATAACATGGGCAGCGGTATCGGTACTATGGCAAACTTGGATTGCTTTATCCGCGATAACCGCGTGGAAAACAACGAAGCGGCGACAATCTGCAGAGGTCAAATCTATGTCGGGGATTACATAACGCCCGACTATGTGCCGCCCAAATATTACGGGGTCAATAATCTGAAGGTGACGGACAATATGATTATCGGCACGCCGGATAACAAGGGCTTGTTCTATGCGGACGGAAAGGACGGGCGCTGGTCGGGCAACGAGTTTACCGGCAACCGCGTGGTCTATGACGGCGATTCGCCCAACAAAATAAATTACGTATTCGTCGGCCCGTCGATATCCTGGTATAAGTTTGCCGATAACCGTTATTTTGCAAAGAGCACCTCCTCGTTCCGCTGCCTTGACGGCACCGATTCGATACTGATCAACACCGAGGACGGCGCGGCAAAATATAGCGGCCTTCCGACGTTCGACGCTTGGTCCGTGCGCGACCTCGGCTCGACATTCTCGGTTTTGAGCGACGCCGCGCCCGGCAAGCCGTCAAAACCGTCCGCCACATTTGAAAACGGCGAATTGAAGCTGAAGTGGACTAACCCCGCGGACAACTTCTGGCGGTGCAATATCTATTCCGTTGCGGGCGAGGATGCAAGCTTTGATTACCGCGATATGTTGGGCAAAAGCGACACGGCGTCCTTTACCTTTGAGCCGGAACACAACGGTATTTACTATCTCGTCGTTCAGCCGGAATCCGACTGCGGCGTTTACGGCGAGGCTTTGAGGCTGACGGTAGAGCTGAAATAGGCGCGTTCCGTATCACTGACTTATTCAGATATTTAATCCTTGTCCGTCCGCGGCCGGACGGGCAAGGGTAAATAAAAAAAGAAGGAGAACAATGTCATGAAAAAACTCGTCATTCGTGTAGTAACACTCTGTCTGTGCGCAATGTTGGCCTTTTCCGCATTCGCTTGCGGAAAAACCGACGATCCGGATCCGGGTTCTGCGGTAACGGTCACAGAATTCAACGTGGATCAAACAAAGAAATTCACGGAAATCGGGGAGCTGTACGTCATACCTAACGTCACCGCAAAAGGCTCGGACGACAAAACGTATGCGCCCGAGGTTTCCGTCAAGGATCCGAAGGCCGCCGCCGTGACGGTCACCAACAAGCGGTTTACTCCGAATGTGGTCGGCGACTACGTCGTAACGTACACCGTGCCGATTGGGGAGGGCGGCAGCACGTCGAAGTCCTATACGCTCGAGTGCTATGACGAGACCGCGCCGGTGATTCACGGTATCGGCAAGTATAACATTACCGGCTTAAACGAAACGTTCGACATACGCACGATCACCGTAGAGGACAACAGCGGCGAAACGATTACGCCCGTCATAACGGTCACGTACGGTGACGGCGCCGTAGAGCCCGTCGACGGAATCGTGACCTTTGACCAATTCGGCGTTTACACGATCCATGTCGACGCCGAGGATTCGTCCGGCAACTCGACCGATCAGGATTGCTATGTCACGACGAAATTCAGTTTTGAGGACGAATTTATGCCGAGCTACGAGCATTATTCGGCCGAGATCAGCGACGAATACGCGTGGAAAGGCGGGCATTCCATGAAAGTAGGCGTGTTCGATAATGAGATTACCAATTTCTATGACAGGACGATGCTGGGCGACGACGTCAACGTACTGGGCGACTATAACAGACTTTCGTTCTGGTTTCTTTTGGGAACGCCGGAAGGTTACACGCCCACAGATCTCATTATCGCGCAGTACAAACCGGACAGCATATTCGAGTACGGATTGACTATGTACGATCAGGACGGAAAAATAGTTGCTCCGGGTTATGGGAACCACTTGCATTTTACGGCGGGGAAGTGGTACCGCCTCGTTGTCGAAATGGATAATCCGACCGCGCCGTATCTGCCCATCACAAACTTAAGCGACTTGCAGCTGGTATGGGCGATCTGGGGCGGCTCTAACGGCGGCAGACCCGGCTCCGGACAATTGTGCAAAATGTTCATCGACGAGATACGCGTATTTAAAGACACCGACGCGGACGATGAGGAATATTATGTCGCGCCGGTTCTCGACTATGAGAAAGGAACGAAAATCGGGAACCTGGGCGGAATTAGCAACGCAGCTATTTTAAGCACAGTTACCGCCGCTAATTACGGTTGGTCTACCGGGAACGCGAAAGCGGATTTCAAGCTGTCCCATGGCTCTATGGCGAGTCCCGTCGCGTATACCGCCGAGACGTTGGGCGATGCGGTAGCTTCGTCGGGTCTTTTAATCAACGGCTGGCAATTCGGCTTGCTTGCGAACGACAGCGTTATTTATGCGGTTCGGGCAAAAGACCGGATTTTTGTGGAGATAGATAAATGGAACAACAGCGGCGCTAACGCTATCGACGGTTGGATCGAAGCTATAACAATCCAAGTGATCGTCGAAAACGCGCAATCAGTCAGAAAAACAGTGTATAACGAGACGGTGCCCGCCGGCGACCGTACTGTAGAGGGCGCCGCACTATTCTATCCGCCGGCGGTTTTATTGGAAGCGGGCGAAACGATGTATTACGTTTTAACCGTCGGAAATAATGACCGGAGCGGTTCGTTCCTGCCGGTTATCAGTCTTTACAACGCTGTCGAAAAGTAGTACTATATGTTAATTCCGAACGAGGCGGATGCGCATTAAATAGTGCGCGTTCGCCTTGCTTCGGAAGTTTCCTATGACATAATATTGTCATCTCGACCGAATCATAATCCTGTCATTTCTACCGGAGCGAAGCGGAGCGGAGAAATCTCCAAAATAGTCCTTTAATAAGGAATCAACATATGACTGAAAACAAGATTAAAAAACTTTACGCAAAGGCGGAGACTGCGCTCAAAGCGTTGCCCGATATAAACACCGAACGGTTCTTCGGCGATTTCGATTACGCGCTTCAAACGCGCCTCATATCTTTGGCGCGTTCTTATTCAAAGGATTACGATGCCGGTAACGCCCTGCGTATTATCGAGACTCTTTTCGGGCGGCAAAGGCTTTGCGGGCATGTGGATTCCTCGCTCGTTCTGCTGGTTACCGCCTTGGAATACTCCGTGTATAACGGCGCGGGGGCTTATACCGCGCTTAAAGGCGGGATAACGGAGACGGAGAACCGCTTTTTCGACAGACTTAACGCAAAATCCGACGCGCCGCCTTACGGCTCTTTGGCGATGAACGCGCTGCTGGTTTATGCGTTCCGGCTTCATTGGGGAATATATTGGGGTAAGCCGGAGAGTAATCGGTACGCCGAAGCGGCCGCCGCGCTTAAAAAGCGGATTTTCAACGCCTTTTACGACGCCGGCAGCGGTCTGTTCCGCGCTTATACGGGTGGAGAACCGAACAGTACCGCAAGTGCGTACGCGCTTTTTTCCGATTGTGCGTCGGATAAAAAAGAGGCTTTGATCAAAATTCTTATCTCCCGCGCGGACGGTATCGCGACGGGAGCGAAATATTTCCTGTATTTCGGCTTACACTTTCATAATTTCGACAGTACGTACGGCGACTTTCAATATAAGGATTTTATTTTATCCGACGTCGAAAAAAATATCGACGATCCGTCGTTTTCCGCTGCGGCTGTCGTCATGTTGAGGTTCTGTTCCGGAACATTGCCGGGCAGCAAGCTTCATGAGAAACCGGCGGTATCGGGCATTCCCGACGGCGCGGAGTTTGACGTTATTATTCAGGCGGGGCAGTCTAACGCGCAAGGGAGCGGCCGCGGCGATGCATCCGAACCGTATATCCCGTGCGGCGATGTTTATTATCTCGAAGATACCGCTTTACCTACGAATACCTTTGTCAGCCCTCACGGTTGCAGGCAGGATTTGACGTCGTTATTTTGGTCGGACGGTTTTTCTTTTCGTGTGTCGCGCGCCGCGGAACACGAGGGGAGCGATTTCTCGCTCGCCTTTGCCCGCCGCTACAAGGCGGACGGCCGTTTAAAAGCGGGACGTAAGCTGCTGATCGTGCGCTCGGCGGTAGGTGCGACGGGATTTCTATCGAATAATTGGCGGATAGGCGATCCTCTGCAAGTCCGAATGGAAAGTATGTCGGCGGCGGCTTTGGGGACGAGTCGGAAAAATAACCTCATAGCGTTTCTTTGGCATCAGGGCGAAAACGACGTTATGTTGGGTTCGTCCGAGCAAACCTATACGGATCATTTCGCCGCGTTGATTACCTCGTTACGCAAAAAGCTTAAAACGCCGTCCCTGCCTTTTGTTGTCGGAGATTTTGTAGAGGAGTGGAGGAAAACCGGCGAATACGGGGATCGAATTCCTCCCGTTCTCCGCGCGCTGCGCCGTTCGGCCGCCGATCTCCCGGGCGGCGCGTTTGTGGAAACGGACGGACTCCTTTCCAACAATCAACGCCTGAACGACGGCGATAAGATCCATTTTTGCCGCGACGCGCTGTATACCTTGGGCGAGCGGTATTACGCCGCGTTTTGCGAAATCCTTTAGAAATCTGAATTATATAAGAATAAGGATTGTCATACGGCGGCGGTTCGAGTATTTGTCGACGGAAACGCTGATACGTAGTCATGCCGATAGGATCTATAGTTCATAGACGGTGCGGTGAACGAAGTATTAGAAGCCGAGCGCTTGCCTCAATGATAACGTAAACTCTATGCTCAATAAGGGAGTAAACTGAATTGTGAAAAAAGGCATAGCGGTCGCGGGGAATATCTTGGCCGACATCGTGAAAACGATTGACGGCTATCCGCCGCGGGGAAATTTATGCAATATACGCTCGGCCGAGGAGGGCTTTCCGCCCGTTTGCGCGGAAACCGTCCTGACCTTAGAGCATTTTACCGGCACGGCGGACAATATTTACGACTCAATAGAGAAAGTCGCCGCCTCGGTCGATTGTTGGCGGCGTTTTCTCGGAAAGTGCGGGTATGCTCCACGTATGAAATTTCAGGGCATCGGTGCAGGGCGCTTATCTTGAAGCGGTCGCCGCCCCGAACAAGGTTGCGGCAAAGTCTGCGTACGCTCGTTTAAGTATGAAGGGATAGTGAGCGTTTCGTCGTTATGGTAGAAAACCTTGTAAATAAAGATATCGACGAATAAGGCTTTGGCCTTGATGTCGTTCTCCTTGACAGTGAAGTCGCGGATGCGGGTCAGAAAGTTGGAACAGTCAATCTTGTCGAGGATCAATTCCGGCGACCGTCCGAGCGCAAGCGTATTCAAAAGCGCGTCGATCGCCTTTTTGTTGTCGGAGAGTTTCTTGTCCAAACGCGTCAAGCATTCCGTGCGCCGTTCCTTTTCCAAAGCGTCGGCAGTCAGGCAGGCTATCTCGGCTATTACTTCGTCGGTTAGCATTTCCTTGACCTTGGGCGGTTTGGTGTCAAAATTTTTCGTTTTCGGCGGCGGATATTTGCGCTTGCGCCCGTTAAAGCTTTTGTGACCTTTATAGTTTTTTTGATTGGCTGCGGTATTGCGAGGGGGCCATGCTTAGCTTGCTTTTAAAGAGGCGGGAGAAATACATGTTGCTTTCGAAGCCGAGGCTTGCGGCGATCGCGCCGCAGGTCATGTCGCTTTCTAAGAGAAGGGTTTGGGCTATTTTCAGTTTTTGGTTCAGAATAAAGGTCTTGGGCGGAACGCCGAAGGTTTCCTTGAACAGCAGGGAAAAGTAGGAGCGGTTGAAGTTGGCGATTTGCGCCAGCTCGGATATTTCGATTTCGGCGTTTATATTTTTGCCGATATAGTCGAGGACGTCCGCGAAAAGCTCGGTTTTAAAATCCTTTAAGGAGTCGGTGAGGATAAACGGAGCGAGGAGCAGGCGCAAGGCGGCGTCCAGCTTTATTTGTTCGGAGACGTTTTTCGGGAAACGGTTGTCGGTCGCGATTTTGAAATACAGTTCGCTGTTTTCCTCCGCCTGTATCTGCGTGCGGAAGCTGTAGGATTCCAAAAGGTCGCGGTTCAGGGTCGTCGCGGTCGTTTGAAAATGGATATAATAGTGCTCCATCATGTCCTGGCAATCGGAGGTCATGACCTGAAAGGCGGGCAGAAAATACAGGTTTCCCGCTTGCAGCTTTATCGTTTCGTTTTTCAAGACGATTTCCGCCTCGCCGCGCATAATGAGGTATATACGGTTGTAAGGATAGACGGATACGACGCGGCTCCAATCGCGCGTCACCGTGGTGCGGCTCGCCTCGTGGATTTTAAAATGCGTATCCTCTAAAATATATTCGTAAGCGCCCATGAAAATATTATATATCGTTTTTTTGCATAAAGCAAGGATTTTGCGCCCGAAAAGTAAAATTCGGTTATAAAAGCGGCGCAAAACGGGCTTTACGCCGCGAAAGTCCGCAAAAATTAAGAAACGAGTTTTCAGACTTAAAAATAGAAATCCAACAAAAGTGCAATATCTTGCCTATTTTTCTGTATTTACTTTTTGCCCCGCAGGGCGTATACTAAACTCATTATGAAAAGGAATCTTATCAGGGCGGGAATGATTGTTCTGTGCCTGTGTATGAGTATCTTTTTTGCGGCCTGCGGCGCGGGCGCAAATACCGACGGCGTTGACGAGGAGAACGAAAGCGAAATAACCGCGCCCGACGGCGGGGAGGACGAGGCCTTGGATCAGGATTGGGCGGCAAAGAAATATTACAGTCAAGCGTTGATCAAGCCGTTCTGGATCGGGAACGCGCCGGCCGACGGGGACGAAACGATGACGATGACCGACGAAACGGTTACGATGGTGCAGCATGAAGACGGCGCGGCGGCATACGGCACGCTCGCCTATGCGCCGACTAAAATTTTACGCGTACAGAACTACGGCGAGGATCTCGATTTTACGGAAGGAACGGATTATGTGACCGACGGGCGGAAAATATCCCGCGTTGACGGCTCCGTTATGTCGTTTCTGAAATTTTCCGAATTGATCGGCACGGGCTTCGGCGGTAACGGTCAGCCCGGGAAAGCGTCCATGTTCCCCGAGGGCTTTGAAAATCCGCAAATCTTCTACTCCGAGGGGCCGCTGCTCGTGTGGAATCAGTTAAAGGTGACGTATGAGTTCAAAGCGTCCGCCATCGGTTTCGACACGGACAAATATCGGTATCGGGGCGCAAAAATTCCGACGACTATAGCTCGCTTGAAAAAGACGCGCGACTTGCGGGATGCGGGGGCGGCGCAGTCCGAGATCATAGCGGCGCGTCCGAAAATTCTGTTTTACGGCGACAGCGTCGCGACGGGCTGCAACAGCTCCTCGTTTATGGATATAGATCCGTTTATGCCCTCGTGGCCCGACCTCGTTTTACGCGGCCTTGAAAGCTATTACGGTACCGAGTATACGGCGATCAATACGGCGGTCGGCGGCAAGGACAACAATTGGGGGCTTATCAATTTGCAAGAAAACGTCATCGCATACGGGCCCGATCTCGTGTTCGTTCACTTCGGGCTGAACGACGGCGCGTTCAACGTCCCCGCGTCCGATTTCTATAACAGAACGAAACAGATCATCGAACAGACGCGCGCGGCGTCGTCCAAGCAGGTCGATTTCGTGCTGTACACCTCGCTTCAAGCGAATCAATATTGGGAGCAGGACAAGACGGCAAATCTGTTCCCGCCCGTCATGCGGCAGCTGGCCGAGGAAACGTCGGGCGTCGTACTCGTCGATATATGGGCGATTCACGAGGATTTTTTGCAAAATAAATTCTACGCCGATATGCTCGCCAACAACATTAACCACCCCAACGATTTTTTGGTGCGGGTCTACGCTATGGCGACGCTGGCGGCTCTGATCGAAAGCTATTAAAAGAGGAGCAATGTTCATACGGAGGCTTTTACGGAACAAAGAAAACAAATGGGCAAATTTACGATAGAAAGAATGAGAGTTTGCGGGGCGGACGCCCCGATTGCGCTTACGGAAAGGAAGCCGCGTTTTTCGTTCGCCGTAAAAAGCGCGGAGGTATCGGATTTCACCTTTAAAATTGCCGTCGCTTCCTCTGCCGCTTCGATAACGCGCCCCGACCTTTGGCAAAGCGAAACGCTGAAATATTCCGAGAATGTGTTGATCGAATACGCCGGCAGGGAGCTGCGGCCCGACTCCGACTGCTTTTGGGCGGTACTCGACGGCGACGGAGCGGTTGTGTCGGCGGTGCGGCCGTTCGGGATCGGCTTGTTCCGCGAGGATTGGACGGCGCGGTGGATAACGCGCGAAAAGGTTTCCGAAGTTGCGCCGCTGTTCTTAAAGGGCTTCACGCTCAAAAATAAAAGGATAGAACGCGCGCGGCTGTACATAACGGGGCTCGGATATTTTGTCGCCCGCCTGAACGGCCAAAGGATCGGGACGGACGGCTTTGTGCCGCAGGTTTCCGATTACGGGAGCCGAGAGCTGAACGGTCTGTTCGAGACGTTTCCGCTCGAAACGCGAAAGAGTATCTACTATCTTTGCTACGACGTAAAGGAGGCTTTGAACGCGGATAAGGGCGGCGCGGGCCATACCTTGGCGGTGCTGGTCGGCAACGGCTGGTACAAAAACCGCGAAAAGCCGAACGAGGGCAACTTTTACTACGGCGAGCCGAAAACCTTGTTCGAGCTGCGGATAACCTATGCGGACGGCGACGGGGAAACGGTCATAAGCGATAACTCCGTTTCGGTTGCGGACACCAATCTGCTCCGCAATACGCTGTATACGGGCGAGGTCGTCGATTTCCGGATCAAAAACCGTTATCTGCTTTCGGAATACAAGCCCGGCGAGCCGTTAAAAGTCCGCGAGCTCCGCGATCCCGAGGGCGCGCTGCCATATCAGCGGGAAAGGAGCGACACGGCGGGCGAGGTTTTCACGGTCCAAAAAACCTATAGAAACGGCCGTAAGACGCTGTACGACTTCGGGCAGAACCATTCGGGCGTGATCAGCCTGAAAGCGAAGGGCGGGGCGGGAGATCGGATTCGGCTCGTTTACGGCGAGGAAAAGAACGACGACAATACCGTGGACGTGTACAGCTCCTCCTGGGGCGGGCATATCCAAACGGACGAGCTTATTTTGAGCGGCGGTACGGATGAATACGTTTGCACCTTTACCGTGCACGGCTTCCGCTTCTGCGAGGCCGAGGCAAGCTCCGCGGAGGTCGTTATCACGGAGATAAAATCGCTTTTCGTGTACAGCGAAATCGAGAACGACGGGCTGTTTACTTGCGACGACGGGCTTTTTAACCGGATCAATCAAAATTATCTCTATACGCACCGCAGCAATCTGCACGGCAACGTTCCGACGGATTGCCCGCACCGCGAACGGCGCGGATTTTTGGGCGACGGGCACGCCGCGCTGCTTGCCGCTATGTACAACTACGACATGCAGCAGGCCTACGGCAAATGGATGCGCGACATATTCGACGCGCAAAGCAAAACGGGCTATATGCCGCACACCGCGCCCTTTTCGGCGGGGGGTGGCGGGCCCGGTTTCGGGAGCGGCTGTATCATCGTTCCGTGGGAAATGTACCGGTTTTACGGCGACGTTTCGCTTCTGACGGCGAATTATGACGGCATGGTCAATTGGGTGAAGTACCTCAACTCGCGCCACGACGGCGATTATATCGTCGTCCGCGAGGAAAAGGGCTGGTGTATCGGCGAGTGGTTTAACCCGACCCTCATCGACCTCGACATACCTTTTGTCAACACCTATTTCTTTATCCTGTCGGTTCGGCTCCTGCAAAAGATCGCGCCTCTCTGCGGCAGGGAAAAGGATTTGCTTTGGCTGGCCGCCCTCGAAAAGAACATACGAGACAGCTTTGTTAAAAAATACTATAACTTTGAAAAGCATATCTTTTGCAAGGGAACGAAGGGCTCGGCGTTTTTTGCGCTCGACATAGGCGTTTTAAACGGGAAGGAAGCGAAACTATGCCTCGAGGAAACGCTGAAATACTATGAGGCGACCGGCTATAAGATCGAAACGGGCATTTTCGGCACGCCGCTCCTGTTTAAAGTTCTGACCGAATACGGCCGCGGCGACGTGATATATAAAATCATGAGCCGTAAGGAATATCCGGGATACGGCCACATGATCGAGCGCGGCGCGACGACCCTTTGGGAGGGCTTCGAGGAACGCGACGGGCCCGACTATCTTCTGCGCGACGGCACGCCGCAAACGGGCTACGGCGTAACGCACAACCACCCTATGCTGGGCAGTATCAGCGCGTGGTTTTTTAAAGGGATCGGCGGGCTGGACATAGACGGGCTCGGCGTTACGCGTAAAATCCGCGTCGCGCCCTATATAACGGGCGAAATCAACCGCGCCTCCGCAAGCAAGGAAACGATTTTCGGCCGCGCGGCGGTCGAGTGGGAAAAGGACGCTTTGAAAGCCGCGCTCAAAATCGAGGCGCCGTATTCCTGTACCGCCGACGTCGAGCTGCCCTTTCGGGCGGGGTGGAGCGTGGACGGAAAAGCCGTAACTCCCGCAAAAAGAGGCGGGCTGTACGGCGTGACGCTCCCCGCGGGCAGGCACGAAATCAGAATCAGCTTCTGACGGCGGCGACCAATTCTCATAGAATACGACGGAGTAGGAATGGGTAATCTGAAAAAGAAATTCTTAAAAAGCGGTAACGGGCTGTTTATAACGGGCGCGCTGCTCGCGGCGCTCGCCGTATTTTCGCTTTTATCCGCAATAGCCGGGAAGCCCGTTCGTGCCGACGGCGCGCTCTATACGCCGTTGAACGGGACGACCGTGACGGCGCGGACGGACGGCGGCGTTCACGCGACGCTCGCTATTCCCGACGCGGACAACATATCGATTACTTATAATAAGGCGTTGAGCGCCGCCGAGCCGATTTATTTGTACGTCAACCCCGTTCAGAGCGACGGCACCTATATTTCCGTGTTGCTGTTTTCCGACGCGGCGCATACAAACCGCCGCTACGCGTTTAACGTTACCCGTCAAAGCGCGTCGATGGTCAACCTGCGCACGCAGGGCGGTATTTGGGACAGTTTCGGAAGCAACGGCGGCGCGGACGAATACAAAATCGAATTTGACGATGACTATATGCATTTTTATCTGAACGGCGCGCTTCTTCAAAGCTGGGCGGCGGGCAAGAACGCGTTCGCCTCGGGCGTGCATCTGCAATTCGGAAGCGGCGCATATTATTGGGCGGCGTTCGGCCCGGAGGTTAAGCTGGAAGCCGATATACGTATCGGAAATCCGGCCGCGGTCACGCAATTCCGCCACTTTACGCACCGACAGACCGCCGCGCTTACCTACGAGATCGCTTTGAACGGCGCGGCGGCTACGCGCGTGAGCCTGCAAAAGGCAGGCGGGGCGGTGGTTCATCTCGAACCGGCGGGATATACGCTGACGGATACCGCGCTCACCGTCGGGGCGGTGTATCTATCGGGGCTTTTGAACGGCGCGGACACGGGCGATTATACGATTACCATAGTCAATCCCGCGCGGAATATCACCCTCGCTTTAAACGTCGGCAACGGTACGGATATGGAATTCGGCGTACCCTCCATAGGCTACGATCAATACGTGAACGCGGGCAAGGATTTAACGCTGCCGCTTTATCTCAACACAGACGGCTTTAACGGTATTTCGGGGAACGGGATCGGTCCTGCGGATTACGTTTACGACGGCAACGCCGAGCTTCTGACCGTCCGCGCGGGATATCTCGCCTCGCTCTCCTACGGCGTGAAAAGCTTTAAGCTGTATACTGTCAATCAACCGTCGGGCGGAAACGGCATAGACTTTACCGTCACTATCTCCGACACCGCGCCGCCGTCGGTTGCCGCGCCGCTTTCGCCGGAGTTCGACCGCTTTGCGCCCGCGGACCTCGCGGTCACTATGGATATGTATCAGAACACGTTTGCGTCGGTGACGGGCGACGGGATGACGCCGGAGGATTATTCCTTTGATACCGATTCGGGTGTGCTGACAATTAAAAAAGAGTATCTTTCCGCGCTCGCGCCGAATACGACGCGGCATTTTACATTTACGGGGACACACGGCGGGGTTGATATTCCCGTGAAAATTATACACTCCGAGCCTGCGGTATTGACCTCCGGCGGTATATTCGAGGTCAACCGTTCGAGTCCGATCGACGCGCGGTTTACCCTCGATATGAAATACGATTCATTTGTGCGCGTCACGGGCCACGGGATTGCCAGCGGGGAGTATACGTTCGACGCCGAAACGGGACTTTTGACGATAGCGAGAGGCTTTATCGGCGCGGCCTTTACGACCGACGGCGACAAAACTTTTATGATTGTCACAAGGTATAACCCTGTCGGTATAGCCGCCGCGATCTCGGTTTATACGGCGAACCCGCCCGTCTTGTCGCAGGGCGCGTCCGTCGCCAATTTTGAAAAACAAACGGGGACGCAAAGCCTCGTCTATAAAATAACGCTCAACATGGCGTCGTTGCTGCGCGTTTACGGCTCCGGTATCGACGGTAACGGCTACGCCTCTTCGGTGACGGCCGGAGTCATGACGGTCACGCTGTTGCCGCCGTATTTGCAGACTCTGCGCAACGGGACGAACGTTATCAACGTCGAATTCGATAACGGATTGATTGTCCTGACGGTCAACGTCACAAACTCGCTTGCGCCCGCGCTGCAAAACGGCGCGGCGACGATTTACATAAAGGCGCCCGACAATGCGGATTACGCGCTTTCGGTCGTCGCCAACCGCGGCGTATTTACCTCGGTCACGGGCAACGGCATAACGGCGGCGGATTATTCGTTCAACGCGGCGGCGGGCGCCGTAACCTTTAAAAAGGAATACCTGCGGACAATACCGTTCGAGCTGCCGGCGCCGTTTAACGTCAACTTCGATAACGGCGTTCTCCGCGCGTACATAACGTATTCTCCGAAATACAGCCCGTCCGATCTGTACGTTTTCGACGGCTCCGCGAACGGCGTTACTTACGGCGCGATGACGGACGACAACGGCGCGGTAAAGGTGTCTTACCGCCCGAAAACGGGCGACGCGATACTGCTCGGCGGCGTTAAGGCGAAATATCAATTCGACGTAAGTAAACCGATCGAGCTGTACGTCAACTTTACCGCGTTCACGCAAAAGGCGGGGTATTCCTACATATTCAGTATCGCGTCCGATACCTATAAAATGTTTTACGGCAGCGGCTCGGACGAGGCGGAGCTGTTCGGCGCGTTTTCCGTGAGCGACCGCTATATCATGAACGCTTACTTCGGAAAGAATCAGTACCACGGCGGCGGCTCCTCCCAAATCCCGCACGAGCTGCTGGCGCGCAAGGGCGGCGGACAGTTCGAGCAATTCATATTCGATATCGGGGAGAACGATACGGCGATTTACTATAACGGCCGTCTGATCCGCCGGTTCAGTCAGATAAAGCGCGGCAGCTTCACCGACGGGAAGGCTTATGTTTTGTTTTCGCCGTTCACTTACGTCGGTCTCGACATCGCCCTGCCCGATTTGCTTGAATACAGCTTTAAAGCGAACGGTAAGCTCGCCGCGGACACGGATTATTTTGTCGTCAACACGCATTCGGCCGCGAACCTCGACATAAACGTGAATATGGACGGCTCGGTACTGAAAGGGATATATTACGTTGACGGCGCGATCGAGCGCGAGATCACGGGCTACACCGTTTCGCAGGACTACGGCACGGGCGCGGCGCGGATAAGATTTCCCGCGGACGCGGTCCGGTTCAACGAATATTTCGCCGCGGGAGGCGAGTACCTTTTGCGGATCCGCAACGACGACGGCTATACCGACGTGACGCTCAGGGTGTCCTCGGCGGAAAAGATAGAAATTGTCAGCCGCGGCGATCTGTACTTTGATAAAAACGCGCCGCGCGATCTGACGATTAAGGTCATGGAAAACATGGACGCGTTCGCCTCTTTGACCGGAGATAACGGCATTACTTCCTCGGATTATACCTGTTCGGCGGGCTTACTCACGATCAAAAAGGAGTTTCTGTCCGCGCTTTCGATCGGCGCGTACGCGCAAAGGCTGGTTTCCGCGCTCGACACAAACGGGCAAAGCTTCACGGTTTACGTCGTCGATATGACGCCGCCCGCGCTTGCGGACGCCGTAAAGGAGTTCGACCGCCAAAGCCCCGGCGACATTGTTTTCGGCATAGATCCGAAATTCGCCGTCTCGCTTTCGCTGTCCGGCAAGGGTATCTCGCCGGCCGATTATTCGTACAGCCTCGCGGAGCAAAAAATAACCGTTAAGGAAAGCTGGCTCGACAGGCTTGACTTCGGCGCGTATGCGCTGACCGTCAAGGTCGGTTACGGCATAGACGTCTATAACGACGTGAGCGTCACCGTAAGGGTGATCAATTCGCTGAAGCCCGTGTTCGGAGACGGCGGGGACGCGTTCGTGCTCGACGTGACGGCGGGAAAGGACGTCGCGCAGGGCGACGTTTCGGTTGCGGTCAATTTCAACAAGGGCAAAATTCTGCGGATCGACGGCTGCTATATCACGGCGGATTTATACGAGGCCGATTATACGGCGGGTACCGTCATCTTCTATGCCGAATGGCTGAGAACTCTGGCGGAGGGCGACAACCAAATTACGATCCGCGCGGACAACGGAGATTTGACGGTCACCGTCCGCGTGGCCGCTCCGCAAACGCCCGGCGACGGCGGCGACGGATCCGGCGGCAATCCGGACGGCGGCGGCTGCCGCTCCGCCGCTAATACGATTTCGATACTTTCCGCGGCGCTTATTTTGGCGTTCGGTAAACTGGTTATAAGGAGAAGATCCGTATGAAAAAACGTCTTAAAAGCGTATTATTATCGCTTTGTTGCGTATTGAGCCTGATCCTTGCGGCCTGCGGCGGCGATCCCGGCGGGGGCGGTACGATTATAGACCCCGACGGCGGCGGCAACGGCCCCGACGGCGCGACGTCAAGGCAGGGCGCGCTCACGATTAAGGTGCCGATGACGGCGGCGGAAACGAACATTCTGCAAACGGTTGTGGACGAGTACCGTAAGCTGAACCCGCTCGTTTCGATCTCGATCGACAACGGCGGCGCGGGCGGCGGCTATAATACCGCGCTCGACAACGCGCTCAGCGTGTCCGACCTGTCGGGCGTATCCTTCGATATAGTCCGCAACAATATGGTTTCGCACTATTTCGGCAGCGGGAAGTTCGTCGATTTCAACAACTACCTCTCGCTGAACAACCCGTATGCGAACAATACGCCGTGGAAAAATTCGCTCGACAGTCTCGCGCTTGTGCCCGACGGCTCGTTCGGTGAAATTTATTCGATGAGCTTTCAAAGTACGCAAGTTTCCTTCTATTACAATAAGAGCTTGTTCGCGGCGGCGGGGATAGACGCCGACGATATTAAGACGTGGCCGCAATTCGTTTCCGTCTGCGCCGCTCTGAACGCTTTGGGCGGCGGCGTAAAGCCGTTGTCGGTCAACGGCTCGGAGGACAGCTTTTGGTCGGGACAGATGAGCTGGATTTTCCGCACCTATGTCGATCAATACTTCCGCGACGCCGCGTCCACAGTGCATACGCGGAGCGGGGACTGGAATTACGATCCGTTGAAAGACGACGCGTGGACCTACGGCGTGACGCCCGGCGATTATCCCGAGTTATCGACGGAGGCCGCGTGGGAACGGGCGTACTATAACGACGACCCGCGCATTTACACCGAAAACGAGCTCCGCACATTGAAAAAGATAACCGAAGGGGAGTACGGGCACAACACGCCGCGCTATAAAAATATGCTGGCGAATTTGAAGCAGGTCTTTCCGCAATACTGTTACAGCTTTTTGGAGAAGGAGGACACCTCGTTTTGGACGGGTAAATCGGCTATCGCGCTCGATACGACCGATCTGCTCGTGGAATGGAAAAAGAGGTACGACCTCTCGCCCGCGGGCGACAAGCTGTTCGAGATCGGGCGGTTTGATTTCCCCGCCATGACCTCCCATCCCTCCTATCCCGAGGGCGCGCCCGTCACGGACTACACCCGCTCTATCGGCGGTCCGCACGGCTATTACGGTATCGTCAACAAGAGCGCGAAGCAGACCGAGCTTGCGATGGATTTCATGATGTTCTGGGTTTCCAAACGGGGGCAGGACATTGAAATGCAGGCGTACAAGCAATACAATCAATTTATAAAGGGCGTTCCGTATGTAAAGGGCGTAAGCATACCCGACGAGATAAACATGATAGGCGGTTACAAGCTGAAAGGAATAGCGGACTTTAATCCCGCAATGGTGTTCGCGAGGGGCTTACGCAACGAGGGTTCGACTACCCGCGATTTCCAAACCAATACGCAGAGCTTGTTCGCCGCGAGCAACGCGATTACCATAGACGTCTACGGACAAAGAATGCAGACGTCCTTCACGGCGAACATGGGCAAATATCTCGTGACGCGCGGCTACAGAAGCAACGCGCTTGCGGACGTCACGGCCAATCCGTTCCCGTCCTGATATAGTCAATCCGTTTAGAAATAGAACAAAAAGGTAAACGATGATAAATTCGGTAGGCAAAAAAAGGATCCTGCGCTTCGCGATCTCGGCGGCCGTCGCGCTGCTGAGTATCGTTGCGCTCGTGATTGCCTGTATCATCCTCGAAGCGCCGATCAGGCAGGCCGCGCCGACGGACGTCGCGGCGGGAAGCGGCGTGTCGTTTTTAGGCGACACGTTCGTATCCGCGCCGCATAACGGTACGGCCGTTTCGGCGTACGGCGCGGACGGCGGCAAGAAATGGGAAACGCCCTTATCGAGCGAGGTGGTGTCTCTGCATAGGGCGGCGCCGTATCTTGCCGTCTCGCTCCAAAATAAGCATGTCGTGCTTTTATCCGAAAACGGCGCGGTCGTATGGGAGTATGACCTCAAATACAACGTCAAAAATATCGCGTACCGTCCCGAATTTTGCAAGCTGATTATTTCGGCCTCCGTGACCTCGACGCAAAATTATCTGTTTGCGTTCGAGGACATAGCGGATTTTTCGGCCGTGACGGGCTTTACGTATTATTACAGCGCGGACGCGACGCCCGCGGGGGTGGGTATAGACCCGAAAAACGGCGATTTTTGGTACGCCGAATATAACGCCAACCTCTATCGGCTGTCGCGCGACGGCCTGACGCAAAACGGGATATCGAAGGCGGTGTTTATCAGCGCGCATACGCCGCAATCCTTCTTTATCTCCGACGGCGGGCTGTTCGTGTTCGGAGCGCAGAACGGCAACCTGAATATTTACAATTCCGCGTTCGCGCCCGTCTATGCGAAAAAGCTTGCCAACGCGAGGCTCAACCTCGTTTACGGCGGGGGCGGTAAGGCGCTGTCCGTCGCCAACAACGGCTCGCTCGCGTTTATCGAGCTCGGAGAGAAGGTAAAGGTATCCGCGGCGGGCGGAATTTCCTCCGCGGTCGGCTTCGATTATTCGGCAAGCGGCGTCGCCGTGCTGTCGTCCGATAAGGCCTTGGCGTTCTACGATTCGGAAAACGCAAACGCCGTCGCGGCCTGCAAGGTCATGAAGCCCGTCGCGCTCGTTTTGACCGTCCTGTCCGCGCTCGTCATGCTTGTCTGTTATCTGACGCTGTTCCATTCCTTCGGGGACAAGGTCGCCGCCGCTTTTCGGGGACTCGGCAAGGGCATGTACAAGTCCAAGAAATACTATCTTATGCTGCTGCCCGCGTTCGCGTTCCTCGCCGTATTCGTATATTATCCCGTGGCGTGGGGCTTTTCGATCGCGTTTCAACGCTATGAAAACGGCGTTTTCGCGGAGTGGGTCGGTTTCGCCAACTTCGCGGGCATATTCAAAAACACCTACTTTACGGGCGGCATAAAAAATATGCTGCTGTTCCTCGTCACCGACCTGCTGAAAGCGACGATCATGCCCGTACTGATAGCGGAATTGATTATTTCCATGCGCAGTAAACGCTCGCAATACTGGTCGCGCATTCTCATGTATATACCCGGCATTCTGCCCGGCGTCGCGTCCACGCTCATTTGGGTGACGGGCATTTACGGCTCGGGCGGGCTCATGAATCAGATATTCGGCGCGTTCGGCTCCGCGGAATACGCGAGCTTTAATTTTTTAGGCAGCGTGAAAACCGCGATGCCCTCGCTGATTTTCATGGGATTTCCGTGGGTCGGCAGCTATATTATCATTTACGGCGCGCTGATGAGTATTCCGCCCTCGCTGTACGAGGCGGCAAAGCTGGACGGCTGCGGCCGTTTCAGGCGCGTATTCGCGATCGATCTGCCCATGATATTCGCACAGATGAAATACCTCTTTGTGACGACGTTCGTCGGCTCTATGCAGGACTTTAACCGCGTGTATCTGACGACGGAGGGGGGGCCGATGGGCGCGACCTATGTTCCCGCGCTCGAGTTGTTCAAAAATATCAACAATTTGAAGGATTACGGCGCGGCGGCGGCGATGGGCATATTCCTGTTCGTCATCATATTCACCGGGTCTATGGTGCTGCTGAACGTAAAAAAGAGCAAGGAGGGGCCGATGGTATGACGGACGGGGTCGCTAAAAAGAACGGCGCGGGCGCGGCGGCGCGGCAGGTGATCGTTCATATCTGCGTGTGGCTGACCGTATTTTTCGTTATGTTCCCGCTGCTTATGACGCTTGTGTTCTCTCTGAAAAATACGAATGATTTCACGCGCGGCTTTTGGGCGCTGCCGTCGTCGCTCGCCTTCGGCAATTACGCCTACGGCTTTCGGATCATGGGGCTCAATATGCTGAACTCGATCGTCACGGGCGCGATTACCGCCTTTGCGGCGGTGTTCGTTTCCTCGCTGACGGCTTACGTGTTTTCGCGCTACGAGTTTACGGGCAAAAACTTCCTTTTCTCGATTATTATCGCTCTCATGATGGTGCCCGGAATACTTACTCTGACGCCCTCCTTTATGAACGTGCTGAATCTGCGTTTGAACAACACGTGGTTCGCGGTGATCCTGCCGGGAATTGCGGCGAATATCGTCGGCGGCGTGTTTCTGTTTAAAACTTTTATGTCGCAGCAGCCTAAGGATTTATACGAAAGCGCGAGGGTCGAGGGCGCGGGAGATATGACAATGTACTTTAAAATAGCGATTCCGCTCTCGGTACCCGTGCTGATCATTCAGCTGATCGGCGTGTTTTCGGGGCAGTACAATGATTATTTGTGGCCCCTGCTCGTCATTGAAAATCAGCAACGGCAGATGCTGATGCCCATTCTGAAGGGCGGGATTTCCAACCTCTACGACGAAAATCTCAACAAGGGCATAGAATACGCGGTCTATATTTGCAGCGGTATCCCGTTAATCATAACGTCCGCCGTCGGTCTGAAATATTTTATAAACGGCGACTTTGCGAGCGGGCTCAAGCTGTAACGGTATAAATAGGAAAATATGAACAAAGCGATGAATAGATATTTAAAAAGCGCGGTCATAGGAGTCCTGTGCCTTGCGTTTATCCTGTCGGGGTTTACCCTCCCCGCGCGGGGCGCGCCGTCCGTCCGCGCGGACGCGCCGGAGAGCGCCCTCGTATTGAGCGCGTCGGCCGACGCCGTCACCGCGCATATCGGCGCGGGAGTGCCGCTTGCGGGGTTACGGCTCGTGCGTTTCAAGGCGCGCGAGTATCACGGATCCGCGGACTTTATCCCGTTCTATGACGGAGTCGGCGACAACAACGATTTGGACGGGTACGCGACCGACCGCAACTATTACGATCCGGATGCGACGGGCTTTTTAGAGGCGGACGTTACCGCCCGCACCGTTACGTTTCCGCGGATCTCAACGGCGGCGGGCGAGGAGGGCTTCGATAAATTATATGATAAATACTATCTGCTGACGGGCGGCTCGGTTGCGGCGGGCAGGGTGTCCGGCGGTACCGTCGTCGCGGGGCCTAAATTCATCACGGAATTCGTGTCGGATCGCACGTTCGTGCGGCAGACGGCCTCGTCCATAAAGGGTATCGAGGCGGTGAACTACGACGACGCGGAAAAGCTCGGTGTAAAGCATAGCTCGGTCGGTATCGACATAAACTCGATCCTCACGACGGCGACGGCCGCCGACGCGATCCCGTTTACATCCAACGGAAAAACCTATTATTTCAGCCGCAATACCTTGAGCGGTAACGACAGGCAGGTAAAGGGCATGAGCGACGCGGGCTTTATCGTGACGCAGCTCATGCTGATATGGGCGAGCAGGATCGGCGTGTCGAGCATACTGCCGCATCCGGATTTTGTGCGGATTCCCACGTTCCCGCTCAATATCTGCGCTCCGAACGTCACCACCGACCTTGCCGTCGGGACGTACATAGCCGTCTATGAATTTTTAGCCGAACGGTACACGCGCCCCGACCAACTATACGGTCGCGTGTCCAACTTCGTCATCGGTAACGAGGTGGAGTCCGCCTGCCAGTGGAACAACATGGGCTATATGCCGCTCGATGAATATATAAGGCAGTACGAGCGCGCCGTCCGCCTCGCGTTCCTCGCGATCAAATCGCGGTGGTCGAACGCGAACGTCATGATTTGTTGCAGCCATTTTTGGAATCTCGACGTGGCGACGCAGTTCGGCAACTACGATTCGGCGACATACGAGCCGTTTATCGGCAAGGGTTCCTTTACGACGAAGCAAATTCTGACCAACTTTGCCCGCGTATCGCGGGAGGAGGGGGATTATCCGTGGCTGCTCGCCTATCATCCCTACCGCGCGAACGCGATCGGCGAGTCCGTGTTTTGGAACGACGTCAACTATGAGGCGTCGCAGCACAACGAGGACGCTCCGAAGGTGACGCCGCTCAATATCGACGTGCTTGCAAATTATCTGAAAAAGGACTTTATGACGTATAACGGCGCGCCGCGCGACTTCTATGTGACCGAGTACGGCGCGGGAACGCCGCACCGCGGCTATGAATACGACCCCGACGCGCTGACGGACGAGGACCTCGACACTCAAGTTGCCTCCTATATCTATTCCTACTATATGTTGTACTTCCACGGCGCGAAATCCTATATCCTGCACCGCCAAATCGACTACATAGCGGAGGACGGCGAGAATTTGGGGATATGGACGCGCGCGAAAAACAGCGGAGACATCTATAAGAAAAAGCCCCTTTGGGAGGTCATGCGGTATATCGACACGGAGCGTTCCTATGAGTACACCGCGCCGTACTTAAAATTTATCAAAAAATATCCGTCCGACGAAAGCCCCAAATCGTGGAGCGAGATCATCCCCGGATTCTCGGTAAAGAAGCTCGAAAAATCGCCGCTGCCCGTCGAAAAGGCGCTGACGACGGACAAGTACGACGCGGCGGGGAAAACCGGCTTCGAGGACGGTAACGCAGACGGGTGGACGCGCGCGAACGCCGCGACAAACGCGGTTATCTTGAACGCCGACGCCGTCGCGGCGACCGGACGCGCGGGGCTTGCCGTCGATTATTCGAGTACGGGCGGCGCGGGCGGCGGGCTTGCCGAAAAGGGCATAGAAAAGCGGTTCGAAAACGGCGTGGATTTATCCGGAAAGGATCGGTTCTATTTCTCCTTAAAGCTTGTCACGAACACGACCGGCATTGTCAATACCGTGCGCGTGCGTTTTTATTCGGGCGAAAACGTTGTCGAGCATAAAATCGCCGCTCCGTCGGACGATTACGAAAGGTACGCCGCCGTGCTCGACAACGGCGATTGGGCGTTTTACGATAAGGTCGATAAGATAAAGATTTGGTACAGCTCCGACCGTCTGAACGCTCCGTCCGGCATGATGTATTTCGACGATATAGGCTTCCGCACGGCGGCGGGCCCCGATAACGGCGGCGCGGGAGGCGGCGGCTCCACGGCGCCCGCGAAGGGGCCGTTGAGCTCTGCGGCAAGAATCCTCATCATAGCGGGGTCGTGCGTCATAGGCGCCGCGGCGGTCATGACGGCGACGCTGTTCATATTCAATAAGAAAAAGGAAAATTAATAACGAAATGCTGAAAATTACCGACTTGAAAACCGAATATCTGACACAGCCGCTCGGCTTGGAAACGCGGAAGCCCCGTTTTTCGTGGCGCGCCGAAACCGACGCGGCTTTCACGCAAAACACCTACCGTATATTTGTCGCGACCGCGCCGGATTTGCTCTCCGGCGGCAAGGCCGATAAATGGGATTCCGGCGTCGTGGCATCGGACGCTCAAACGGGCGTCGAATACGGCGGAAAGCCGCTTAAAAGCCGCGAACGCTGCTATTGGAAGGCCGTCGTGAACGGCGCGGAAAGCGAGGCGGCCCGCTTTGAAATCGGCTTGCTGAACCGCTCGGATTGGTACGGCGAATGGGTTTCCGCGCAGGCGTCGCGTATAGGCGGCTCTCTGCTGTTTTTGAAGCAATTCGTTATTCCGTCCGACAAACGCGTAAAGCGGGCGCGCGCGTACGTGTGCGGTCTCGGCTGTCACGAGGTCTATGTCAACGGCAAGAAGTCGGGCGACGCGGTGCTGAATCCCGCCGTGACCGACTATGCAAAGCGCGTATTGTATTGCGTGTACGAGCTCGATCGGGAGCTTTTACCCGGCAAGAACGCTTTCGGCGTCGCCGTGGGCAACGGTTGGCTGGGCGGCCGTAAACTGCTCGCGCAAGTGCATATTGACTTTACCGACGGTACCGACCTCGTTTTCTGTACCGCGAACTGCGGCGGCTGGTGGGTGACGGGCGCGCCGATCGTCGCGGACAGTATCTATGACGGCGAGGTGTTCGACGGACGGATCGCGGGGAAGCTCGCGGGGTGGTGTAATCCCGATTACGACGCGGACTGGGCGACGGGCTGGATGTATTGTATGCTGACCGACGCGCCGCAGGGCAAATTGACGTATCAGGCGTTCGAGCCGATCAGGGTCATGGGCGAGTATACGCCCGTCGGGATCACGGCGCACGGAAATAATAAGGTCTACGATTTGGGACAGGTCTTTTCCGGCTATGCCAAAATAAAGGTAAAGGGCGCGGAGGGCGCAAAGGTGACGCTCCTATACGGCGAGCAGCTGACCGGGCGCGGCGGCGTCAATCAGCTGAACCTGCGCACGGCTAAGGCGCGCGACCTCTATATATTGAACGGTACGGGCGTTGAGGAATATTGTCCGCGCTTTACCTATCACGGCTTTCGGTACGTCGAGGCGGTGATCGAGGGCGTTGCGGAAATCACGGAATTGACGGGGCAGTACGTCCGCAGCTCGGCGGAAAAGGTCGGCGCGTTCTCCTGCTCGGACGAAATCCTCAACCGCTTGCACGAAAACGCGGTGATGACGGAGGGCAGCACTCTGCACGGCGTCATGACGGACTGCCCGCAGCGCGACGAGCGTTTCGGCTGGCTCAACGACCTCAGCTCGCGCATTTATCAGTCCGTCAACAACTATTCGATGACGGGTATTTACGCTAAAACCGTCGCGGACATAACCGATACGCAGGACGCGGAGGGCCGCATTGCGGACACCGCGCCGTTCTTTACGGGCTTCCGTCCCGCGGACCCCGTTTCGGTCTGCTACCTATTGCTCGGGCTTTTCAACTACAAATATTACGGCGACAAAGCGACGATAGAAAACAACTACGACGGTTATAAGGCATGGGTGGAGTATCTCACGGGGCAAACGGCGGAGGACGGCGCGGCGCTGTACTCGCGGTACGCCGACTGGTGCCCGCCGGGAAACTACTCCGGTACGGACGATCCCGCTAATTATACCACGCCCGGCGAATACGTTTCCGCGCTGTACTATTTTTGGCACCTGCAATGTATGGCCCGCGCGGCGGAAATTACGGGGAACGACTCGGATTGCTCAAAATACAAAAAGTTAGCGGAAAAAACCTTTCGCGCGATCGATAAAAAATACTATGACGGGCACAAGGGTATCTATGCCACGGGCAGCCAATCCGCTCACGCGCTCGCGCTCAATTTCGGGCTCGCCGCCGGCGAGAAGGCGGAGGAACTCGCGCAAAGGCTCAACGGCGATATCGTTTCGATGAACTACCATGCGTATACCGGAAATCAGGCGTACCGCCACCTATTCGACGCGCTGACGAAATACGGCTACGCCGACACCGTGCATAAGCTGCTTATCAATCCCGAATATCCCGGCTGGGGCTATATGGTCGCGTGCGGCGCGACGACGGTTTGGGAGCGTTGGGAGGTTGAAATGCAACAAAAAATGCACTCGTTCTGTCATCCCATGTTCGCGAGCTATGACGCGTGGTTTTTCAATTCCGTGCTGGGCATCAACGCGGCGGAGGACGCCGTCGGCATGAACAAGCTGATCATAAAGCCCGTCATACCGTCCGGTCTGACGCACGCGGAGGGCTCCGTAAAAACAGTGCGCGGCGAGGTGTCTTGTGCTTGGCGCAAGGAGGGCGCGTATATAAGCTTCGATATCGTCATACCGCCGAATACCGACGCGGAAATTCTCATAGAGAACGTCTGCGGTGTGAACGGCAGGTCCGCCGGCGGCGGAACTCCCGTTTCCGTCATCGGCGGCGGCAGAATATCCGTAAAAGCGCGCGGCAAAATGGCAGAGGAAAGGGAGGCGGTTTCATGAAAAAAGCAAGCGTTATCTTTTTGGCGATCATTATGGCGGCTTGCGTTTTGAGTTTAGGCAATTTTGACGCGGCGGGCGGAGATATACGGACGGCTTCCTTAAACGAGACCGCCGCCGCTCCGCAGCCCGTGCCGTACAAATACCTGCGTAAATACACGGGACTCGGCGAAACGGCGCAATCGGTCGGATACGAGTTCAATCCCGCCTACGACTACAACGCCGGCATACGGGCGATCGAGTATAAGAGTATATCGTATTTGGGCTTGCAAACGCGCGTGTTCGCCTATCTCGGTTTCCCGTCGGGCGCGGACGCCGCGCACAAGGTTCCCGCCGTCGTCCTTGTCCACGGCGCGGGCGGCACGGCCTTTCCCGCATGGGTCAAGCTCTGGACGGACAGGGGCTATGCGGCGATTGCGATCGACACCGAGGGCCGCCGTCCCGATAAAACCAAGGGCGGGCTGAACGGGCCGCAGAACGATTACATGTTCCGCACGGAAACCAAACCGCTCGACGAACAGTGGATGTACCACGCGGTCGCGGCGGCGATCAACGCTCACACGCTTTTGATAAACGACGAAAGGGTGGACGCCGCAAACACGGGTATCGTCGGCGTATCGTGGGGCAGCGTCGTCACGGGCATCACGATCGGCGTGGACGGCCGCTTTAAGTTCGCCGTTCCGATTTACGGCTCCGGCTTTCTCGACGAATCTCTGTCCGGCTTTACGCAAAGCTACGACATAAGCGAAACGGGCTTCGCGTGGTGGAATCCGAGTAACTATTACCAAAACTACAACGCCGCCGTTCTGTATATAAACTCCGACCACGACGGCTATTTTTCACCAAATATCACCTCGAAGTCGCACAACGCGCTGGCGGGCTCGCATTTGTCGTATATAGCGGTGCATACGCACGGCGAAACCGAGGCGGAGGCGATACCCGACACCTATCAGTTTGCGGACGAGATCGTTTTCGGGAAAAGAATACGCGCTGCGGTCGGCCCGCTCACACGGGGCAGGGACGATTGGTACGACGCGGAATTTTCAATCCCCGAGGGCGCGGAAATTGTCGATATCGCGGCGTTCTCCAAAAGGAAGCCGCTCGAATACACGCTGGAAAACGGGTGGCAATACGTCATAAACGAGGATTTCGAGGAGGTAAACCCCGTTATTAAGCTCGACACGGTGAGGGGCGCGATCAGTATCCGCACTCCGTGGGTCTGCCGTATCCTGTATATCAATATCGTAACCGAGAAGGACGGCGTTCGTGCGACGGAAAGCTCCCCGCTTTGTTTCGGAGTGGACAAATAGTGGTGTTGATGCGGTTTGTTCACTCCCGCTTTGTTTTACAGAGTAACGGGCACATGCCGTAGAAACAAAGCGGCGTATAAAGAAATCAAAAACCTAAAAATAAAAATTTTTTCTGGGAGGAAAAAGAAATGAACACAACGACAAAGAGAAAAACGGCGCCGGCAATCGCGTTGATCGCGTTGCTTGCCGCATTGTGCCTCGTCCTCGCGCTTGCGCCCGCGGCGAAAACGGTACGCGCGGACACCGTCTACACCATCGGAGAGGGCGTTGACTTTACAATCGCACGCAGTGCGTGGCTCGCATACGACGGGCTCGGCGCGGAAACGCTGCAAAACGGCGATACGCGTCTTACACTAAAAAGCGACGGAGGCGCGACCCGCGCGTTCTACGGGGAGGGGACTACGCCGTATGCGGTTGATATGACCGATTTTGAGATGAAACTCAAGGTGCAGGATATGCTTTGCAACGACACCGGTACGGGCAGAATCAGCATCGGTTTTATGGAAAGTATCGACGCTATTCCCGGCTATTGGAATCAATCGGCGGGGAACGGGCTGGTTATTACTTTGCGTTCCGGCGGTTGGTGGGCGGGGTTTCCCGTTGACTTTCAAGTCGTTCTTACGGACGTGAACGGTGGGGCGCTTGCATTAGAAGACGGAAGTTATATTGCCGAGGGCTATAATTCCGTCGGACACTTACAGCGTTCAACCGGCGACTGGAATACGGTAACATTACTCGATCAGGAATTGACCTTAACGCTTACCGAGTCCGGTTCCTATATCGTTCTGGATATGCGTTATGCGGACGGAGTAACCTCAACCGCCGTAAACATTCCGAAAACGGCTTTGAATTTTGATTACACCGATATAGCGCTTGTATTCAACGAGGGTGAAGGCGGAACGGCATATAACGGAGAGGTTGATATTGTTTTCGACATAAACAGTATCGTCGAGCCTAACACGACCGCGTACTTATCGACCGTAGCGGCAAAGAAAACCGCGATCGAAACGTTTGTGACGGACACGGATACCTTTAAACAGGCGATAACGGACGGCGCGGCAATCACCGTCGACAATATCAAAGCCTACGTCAAAGCGTACAACGCACTCGACCTGTCGGGAATGCGCACGCACGACGCATACGTTTACGGCGGAAAAATTACGGCGATTGATTTGACCGACATAAATACCTATATCGCGACCCGGTTGGACGACGTGTTCGCGGGCTTTCCCGCGGAAACGGAAATCAACGCGTCAAACCGCGCCGCGGCGGAGGACGTGTTGGAGGTCTATCACTTCTTGCCGACGGACCTTACAGCCGACTTTACAGAATTAGCGGACACGCTGATCTTCCGTATTTTCCTGCTCGACAACGCCGGTCAACAAGCGGCGTATGAGGACGTCGTCGCAAAGCTCAACGCGCTTTCAACTACCTATGCGACCCTGACCGAGGGCAACGCGGAGGCGGCGTATCAGGCATACCTTGCCGCTCTCTCCGCCTACCGTGCGGCAAGCGTAGATATTCGGAATATTGTGGACGGCACAAAGCTGTCCGCGTTCAGAACGCGCTTTCAAATGTCGGAGAAGAATATCCGCGGGCAATTCTATAAGACGGACGGCACGTACTTTACCAACGATTGCGGGCAATATTTTGCCGGCGGCCGCGCGGTGAAAAACGGCTCGGACACCGAGATCACCTTGCTGGATTTCTTTGCCTATTCGCGTCTGCGCTTCGGGGAGGCGGGCAAATCCTATACGGCGGATTTAAGCGATTTCACCTTTGAATTTACAATCGATGAAATCAATAAGAACGGCCGCTTCGGGCTCATGTTCACGGACAGCGCAAACGGGTTTGTCGGCTATCCCGTCGGGGAAACCGGGGCGGTAACCAAGGGCTACTTCCTCATGTTCCGCATGAGCAACGGCGCGTCCGTGGAGGTCGCGGGCGGTCGGGGACAAGCGATTTATCTGCCGACCGAATATTACGGTAGCCTCGGCAATTTAACGTCCGGCGGTACGGTCGTCGGCAAGAAAATAACCGTCGGGTTTGAAAAAAACATTTCGGATCATATCATTTTGACCGTCGCCATAGAAGGCGGTAACAGCGTTTCGTATGACTTTAACGATTATTTCACGGCGAACGGAATCGACACGACCGCCCTGCACTTCTCGTTGTTTACGGGCGAATACGGCAACAATAACTATTACGACGGTTCGTCTAACATCTACGATTACGGCACCGCCGACAAAGCGGGCGACGACATACGTCTGACCGTTCACTCGGTGGCGGGCGCGGCCGAGGACGATTACGCCGCGCTGCTGTCAAACGTGACCGGCGGCGTGAACGCCTATAAAACGCTGACGGAAACGACGGCGGGCTACGGCGCGGGCGTCACAAAGGCGCAGTTAAAGGCGTTTTATTCCGCCGATAAGCCCAACGTTTCGGCGTTGCGTTCCATTGACAAAACCGCGCGGCAGTCGGTTCTCGACGCGTTGGCGGCCGACCTTGCCGCAATTCAGACGAACGCGCTTTCCATGCTTGCAACGGAATTTGCGGGGCTTGGCAGCGTTGCGGTAGACGCTTCGAACGTCGCGGACATTCGGGACACGCTGACCGTCTATAACGCGCTTCCTCCGGCCGATACGGCGGCATATGCGGCGACCGCGGCGGCCGTGGCCGAAAAGGTCTATCTGTACGAAAATCCGGCGGTACAAAACGTTATCGATGAAATAGCGGCGCTTCCCGCAAAGGAAGCCGTCACACTTGCGAACGAGGCGGCGGTGACGGCGGCGCGAGGGCACTTCGCCGCGCTTGCCCCTTCGCAAAAGCAGCACGTTTCCAACTATACGCGGCTGACCGACGCGGAAGAAAAAATCGCGGAAATAGAGGCGCTCGATCTCTATAAGGACGCCGCCAAAACCGAACTCAATGCATACTTAAAAGGAACGACGGTTATCGGAAATTATACGGGCGCAAACCTTACCGCAATCACGACGGCGAGAAGCGAGGGCTGTACGGCAATAGACGGCGCGGAGCACGAGTCGGCCGTGGACGGGGCTCTCGCGGCGGCGAAAGGTATTATCGACGACGTAAATACCGACGCGGAAATCAAGGCGGAAGCCGACGCGGCGGCGGCTCTGTCGATACAAAATCAAATCGCGGCGTTGCCCGCGGCCGGCAGTCTGACGCTGACCGACAAGGCGGCGGTTACTTCGGCAAGGACGGCCTATAACGCGCTGACGGCCGATCAAAAGGCGCTCGTCACGAACGAGAGCGTATTGACGGCCGCGGAGGCAAAAATAGCCGCGCTCGAAAAGGACGCGGCCGACGCGGCGGCGGCCTTGACGGTACAAAATCAAATCGCGGCGCTACCCGCGGCCGGCAGTCTGACGCTGACCGACAAGGCGGCTGTTGCTTCGGCGAGGACGGCCTATAACGCGCTGACGGCCGACCAAAAGGCGCTCGTCACGAACGAAAATGTTTTGACGGCGGCAGAGACGAAGATAGCCGCGCTCGAAAAGGATGCGGACGACGCGGCGGCGGCCCTGTCTGTACAAAATCAAATCGCGGCGTTGCCCGCGGCCGACAATCTGGTGCTGACCGACAAGGCGGCGGTTGCTTTGGCAAGGACGGCCTATAACGCGCTGACGGCCGACCAAAAAACGCTCGTCACGAACGAAAATGTTTTGACGGCCGCGGAGGCGAAAATAGCCGCGCTCGAGGAAGCGGCGAATAATCCTCCCGCGAAAAGCGGTTGCGGAAACGCCGCCGCCGTAACGTTCGCGCTGCTCGCAGTTCTCTCCGCGGTCTTTCTCAAAAAGAAATACTGAGCTTTCAACCGATTTAAATACTTGCGATAAAAAAGCCTTCCGTCGGCGTCAAACTCGGCGGAAGGCTTTTCTTTTCGGAGATAGGCGTACGGCAGGGATAGGTATACGGGGATCCTTTTCTCTTATAAGGGAGTCCGTTCCAAATCCAATAGGCATTGCTTTGCGGGAAGGCCGCCCGCATAGCCCGTCAGATTGCCGTTGCGGCCTATTACGCGGTGACAGGGGACTATGATCATGACGGGGTTTCGGTTGTTCGCTAAGCCGACGGCGCGGCTTGCGGCCGGCTTTCCGATTTGCGCGGCTATGTCCTTATAGCTGCGGGTTTCTCCCGCGGGGATTGCTTGCAAGGCTTGCCATACCGATCGTTGAAAATCCGTGCCGCTTAACGACAGCGGCAGGTCGAAGCTTTTGCGCTTGCCGTCAAAATATTCCGAAAGCTGCGCCGCCGCTCTTTTAATAAGCGGGGTTTCCGCAATTTCGAAGCCGTCAAGGCGCGGGGCTTTTAGGGAAAATACGTGCGAGATTGCGCCGTTTTCCTCGGCAATTCCTATTCTGCCGATCGGGTATTCATAATAGTATACGTTTTTCATGGTACGGTCTCCTTTTTATGCGAACGAAAGGATTCGGGCGCCGACGCAAATCGGCTCGGAACGGTATGCGGTACTATCGTTACAGCATGCGTCTGCGCCAAAGCCAAACGAGGGCCGCCGCCGACAGGACTACGGAGATGCCGACGGCGATCCAAAAACCGTAGAGCTTGCCTTCCCACGGGACGGCGGTGTTCATGCCCCAAAAGCCCGCTATGACCATCGGGACGGACAGAATGATGGTGATTGCCGTCAAAAACTTCATGATAAAATTCATGTTGTTGTTGACGACGGAGGAGACCGCGTCGGTGACGTTTTTCAAGACCTCGCGGTAAATAGTACACATTTCGACCGCTTGCCGCAGCTCGATGATCAATTCGTCGAGCAGCTCCTTTTCGTCCTCGGTGTCGCCGCCGTTGCCGAGCAACAGCTTTTGTGCGATCGACTGATCGGAGGAGAGGGACGCCGCAAAGAATACGAGGGATTTTTGCAGCTCCAAAAGCTCGATAATTTCCTTGTTTTCGACGGAGCGCTTGCCGATGCGCTGTTGAATTGCGTTGTCCGCCTTGTCGATTTGTTTTAGGTACAGTAAAAAGCTTTTGACGACGGCGTTCAAAAGCGCGTAGAGGCTTTTTTTATGCCGCGCCGTGTCCGTGCAGTGCCCCTTTCCGTTGAGGAAGTCCGCCGCCGCGTTGATCCGGCGCGGACAGACCGTGATAAAATACGCGGCGTTATAAATAATAGCCATAGGGATTGTGCTGATTTTGCCGTTTTCCTCGATGATCGGCGCGTCTACGAGCGTCATGCGCACATCGTCCTCATGCTCGAGGCGCGGGGATTCCTCCTCGTCCAGCGCGCATTGCAAGAAATACGGGGGTACGCCCGTTTTTTGCGACACGTCGTTCAGCTCGCCGGCGTCGGGCCGTTCGATATAGATGCGGCAATTCCTTTCGCACTCCTGAATTTCGACGGCCTTGCCGTTCTTGTCGGTTTTAAAATATTTTATCATAACGGTCCAACTTGTTCTTTTGAGGTTTTGCTCCGGTTTTTTTAAGGTCTTGCTCCGTTCTTTTATTTACCGCCCGTCTTATTCTCTCACAAAGAGGCGATTTTTGCAACTGTTTTTACGGCAAAACAGCTACTCATAGGACAAAAACCTTATATCCCCTAACGGCCTTCCCGACCTTTTACAATATTTACGAACGAATGTCAATCATATGGAAGTAAAAATAATACGCCAATCGAATATCCGCGGAAACTTAAATCCAAACTTTCAAATACGTCCAACAATTGTGACATTTAATTTAAATGTCTTTTCCGAAACAAACAAGGCAAACTCGAACGCAAAACGGAAAACGCTCGACTCGATGCCCGCTTATGACAATATGACCGAAGTATAGATAATTTCTTCAACGCAAACAACTCTTTCCGCGCTTTTGAGTACGCCGTTATTCTCTGCCCCTCGGGGCCTGTTCCAACAACAATTTTAATTCGCCGCGCGTGCAAAAGAACGCTTTCTCGCCGCGCTGCGAACGGCCGACGAACAGGAGCAAAATCTTGTCGCCCCAATCGTAAAGACAAACCTTGCCCTTCTCCTTTTCGTTAAAGCCGTCGAAAATCGCGCGGCTCTCCGCGCTTCCGTGGAAAAAGCCGTACAGCCTGCGATCCCACGGCGTAGAAAAATTTAAGGACTCGGCAAAATCCGCGAGCAATTCGATTTCCACGCGATATTCGGAATAGCCGCACGGCGTGTCGAGTTGGCTCGGCAGAATCAATCTGAAAAATTGCGACGGAATATAAGTTTCTAAATCCGCAAACTTCGCGTTACCATACTTTTCCATAGGCGCCTCCTGCGCGGGAAGCCGTCAGAATCCCGCTCAATTCTTCCTCGTTTAAGCTCACGATCAGGTTTTTCATGTTCTTTGTTTTCGCGGCCTTTCGCGCGTATTTCGACACTTCCCCGTCGGTTAAGGATACCTTGCCGAACAAATCCTCCAAGAGGACGCAAAAATCCTCCGTGCTTTTTAGGCGCATAGCCCGGAGAATCCGCGCTACGCTCCGTTTCGATTTCGCTTCCACCGCGCGTAAAAACGCGCCCATCACCAAACCGTTCGCCCGTCCGTGGTCGATATGCCGATCATAGGTGAGCGAATATCCGAGGGCGTGAACGGCCGTCGTGCCGGTATTGGCGATGACCTGTCCGGCAAGACACGCGGCCAGCAACAGCGCGCGGCGGTCATCCTCGGTGAATTCTCCCGCCCGAAGCGCGGAAAAACGCGAGGAGATCAGCCCCAACGCGTCGATCGCCAGGGCGTCCGTTATCTCGCCCGCTTTGACGGAAAGCATACCCTCCGCCGCGTGCGAGAGCGCGTCGATCGCCGTATTGACCGTCGTTTCGACGCTGAGACCCACCGTGTAGCGAGGATCCAGCAGCGCCAGCGCGGGGAAAAGCGCGTCGGAAGCGATACTCGTTTTCGTTTCCTCCTGATCGTTGGTCAGGATCGCGTATTGTGTGACCTCCGATCCGGTGCCGGCGGTCGTGGGGATCGCGACGAGCCGCAAAGCGATTTTCGGAATATGCAGAAAAACGTCCTCTTTTTTCGGCGTCTCCGCGGCAAACGCCGCGATCGCCTTCGCCGCGTCCAACGGAGAACCGCCGCCGATTCCGATACAGAAGTCGCATTTGTGTTCAATCGAAAACGCCGCGCCCGCAAAAACGGTCTCTACGGAAGGATTCGGGCCGACCCGATCGAACAGCGCGTAGTCCTGTCCGTTGGCTTTCAGTACGCGGATAACGTCGTCCAACGCGCCGGATACCCTGGCGGAGGCCTTGCCCGTCACCAACAACGCGGTTTTTCCGAATTTTTGAATCAGCCCGGCCGCGCCGGCAACCGCGCCGTCGCCCGCTATAATCCTTGTGGGAGAGTAAAAAGCTTGCATATCCATTCCTTTAATAACTCACGGTTTGACCATTCCTTTTCTATCCGAAGTGAACGATATAAGTCTACAACGATTTATCTACAATGTAAAGCACTTCGTCCAACTTTGCCAATTCCTCGCGCAGCTGCTCCTTTTCGATAATCAAGGGCGGGGCGACGATGATCATATTTTCGTGCGAATAGGTCATGAATCCGCGCCGCGCAAGCTCGCCTACGATCCTTTTCATGACGCCGTCCGGATCCTTTCCGTAGGGGACGAGAGGCTCCTTTGTGCGCTTATCTTTGACCAATTCCACCGCCGAGAACAGTCCGATCGAGCGCGTGTCGCCCACGCTTTTATGCGCTTCCCCGAGCGAGCGCAGAGCGGTTTTTAATTCCGCGCCCCGCGCCGCGACGTTCTTCAAAATTTTATGCTCCTTGTAGTAACTCACGCAGGCGACGCCCGCCGCGCAAGCCAAGGGATGGCCGCTGTACGTCAAGCCGCAGGACAAAAACCGATCGTCGAAAGAATCGGCTACCTTTTTACAAACCGCAACTCCGCCGAGCTGTACATAGCCGCAAGTGACGCCCTTGGCGAAGGCGACCATGTCGGGTTTCATCCCGAAATTCTCAAAGCCGAACATTTTACCCGTGCGCCCGAAGCCCGTCATAACCTCGTCGCAAATCAGCAATATACCGAATTCGTCGCAGATTTTCCGAACGCCCGGCAAATATCCCTCCGGCGGAATGATGACGCCGTTGGAGCCCGTTACCGTCTCTAAAACGACGGCGGCGACGTTATCCGGCCCCTCGTACACGATTTGTTCGCGCAATTTGGCGACGTAATATTCGGAGGCCGCCTTTTCCGAGGGGAACTCAATTCTCTCCCTGTACAGATAGGGATCGAAAAATTTAACGAAACCGGGTATCCCCGGCTCTAAAGGATACCGCCTCGGCTCGCCCGTCAAATTGCCCGCGCCGAAGGTCGCGCCGTGATAGCTGCGGTAGCGCGAGAACACCTTGTTCCTGCCCGTATACATCCGCGCGATCTTGATGGCGTTTTCGTTGGCGTCCGTGCCGCCGTTCGTGAAAAAGATTTTGCCGAAATTATCGGGCAATAGCCCTATCACCATTTTGGCAAGCTCGCCCCGCGGTTCGGAACCGTAGGACGGCCCGATATAGCAATACCTCTCGGCCTGCTTTTTGATCGCTTCGATAATCGCGCGGTTACCGTGCCCCAAATTGAGGTTGACCAGCTGGCTGGACATATCGGTATATCGTTTGCCCGAAGCGTCGTACATATAGATGCCCTCCGCCTTGTCCACGACGATCGGGTCCAAACCTCTTTGCTTTGACCACGATTGCAAATTGTACGCGCTATGATTGAATTTTACGCTTTCTTCCGACATTTTTAGAATACCTCCGTTTTTTTTAAGATTATTTAATTCCGTCCGCCGCCGGCGGCTCGCCGTCCGTCAGCCGATCGCTCCGACCGGACAAACCAATTTACACAGATGACAACCGACGCATTTTCCGCCGTCGATCGCCGCTTTACGGCCCGCGCGGTCCCAAACGATCGCTTGATGTCCTCCGTCGCGGCACGATATGACACACCGGCCGCATTTCACGCATTTACCGTAATCTATCGCGACCCGGCTGACGCTCTCTCTGTCCAACGCCGCGCTTTGCTCGATACGGTTCAGTCCCTTGCCTATGAAATCGGCCGCCGATTTTACGCCGCCGCGGCGCATATATTCCCGTAGGCCGTCCGTCAGGAACTCAATGATTCTGTACCCGTACTGCATGACAGCCGTCGTCACCTGAACGGTTTGACACCCCACGAGGAAAAAATCCAACGCGTCGAAAAAGGTTTCGATACCGCCCATGCCCGACAACGGCGCGGCCGCGGTCTTTTCGCATTTTTTAAGGTCGATTAAAAACCGCAATGCGATGGGCTTCACCGCTTTTCCCGAGTAGCCGGAAATCGCGCTTTTTCCCGAAACGTTCAACAAGGGGACGGGGTCGAAACCGCCGGACGCAAATCCCGTAAAGCTTTTAACGGTGTTGATGGCCGCGATCCCGTCCGCGCCCGCCTCGAGCGCGGCGGCGGCGGGCAACGTCATATCGCCCAAATTGGGCGTCATTTTAGCCAACAAGGGAATCCGCGACGCCTTTCTGCACGCGGAGGTGTACCGCGCGACCAATTCCGCCGATTGCCCCACGTCCGAGCCCTTGCCGTCCGCCTCCATATGCGGGCAGGAGAAATTCAGTTCGACAAGATCTGCGCCCGCCCTTTCGCACTCCTTGGTCAGCATCGCCCATTCCGCGTCGTCGGAGCCCATGATCGAAGCCGCGATCAGCCGGTCGGGAAACTCCTTTTTCAGCCGCCGGATCGCCGCTAAATTCTCCGTCAAAGGCTTATCGGAAATCTGCTCTAAATTCCGAAATCCCAAAAACGGCGTACCCTCCTTGCCGATCGAGTCAAAGCGCGGCGACACATCCCGGATTGGCCCCGCGCCTATCGTTTTAAAAACGACGCCGCCCCAACCGGCCCGGAGCGCGGCGGCGCACATCTCGTACGTCGCGGAGGCGATCGACGAGGAAATCAGAAACGGGTTCGGACAACGAACGCCTAAAAAATCGACGGCGAGCGAGGGCGCGTCCGCGATCTCGTCCGCGCGGGCTTCTTCAAGCGGCGAAACCGCCTCTCTGATTTTGGATATTCTGATCGGAAAGTCCGGTTGGATACACGCTTTCTCGCACAACTTACCGCACTTTCCGCTCGGACAGTCGGCGTACCGCGCCGCCGTTTTTCCCAACCCGAACCGAACGCCCGCGACAAATTTCGCCGGATTCCGGCCGTTCGGACAAGCGGCGGCGCACGGCGCGTCCCCGCACATTAGGCATCTCGAAGCTTCCTTTATCGGGTCGATTACACTCGTTTTCATGCGCGTTCTCCTCAAAAATCACTGACAAGAAAATTTTGCCCGTTTGATATATTTTCCCTCGCCCGGAACGCCGACATATTCGCCGTTGTCATAAACCAACTTTCCGCGTAAGAACGTTTTGACGGGATAGCCCTTTAACCGCAAGCCCTCCCAAATCGTGTGATCGCCGTCGGAGTGCATATTGCCCGCCGAAACCGTAAAAGGCTTTTTAGGATCGTACAGCACGATATCGGCGTCCTTTCCTATATGCAAGCCGCCTTTGTCCTTGCAGCCGAAAAGCCGCGCGGGAGCCGTCGAACACAATTCGACCGCGCGCGGATAGCTGATTTTGCCCGCGTTCGCCAGCGAAAGCATATAAGGATACATGGTTTCTATGCCCGCGCAGCCGTTCGGCGTTTTGGTAAAATCGTCCTTGCCCCACTCCTTTTCCGACCGTTTGAACGGGCAATGATCGGTAGCCACGGTGTCTATAAGCCCGTCCGCCACCGCTTTCCGCAACGCGTCGCGGCTCTTCGGACCCTTCATAGGCGGCGAGCAAATAAAGTTCACGCCGTCCGGCCTCTTGTATACGTCGCTCGTATATTCCAAATAGTGCGGACAGGTTTCGGCATAGACGGAATGACCGTCTCTTTTGGCGGCCTCCGCCGCTTTCACGCCGCCGACGCTCGCGAGATGCACGATATAGAGCGGCGCGCGGACGGCGGCCGCGAAATGAATCGCGCGTTTGACCGCTTCCTCCTCGACGAATTCGGGGCGCGAAAGATAATGGTAATAGGCGGTCATCGTACCGCTTTTACGGAAATCCTCGATATTGGCGTCGATGACGTCGGGGTTCTCGGCGTGTACGTTGATCAAAATTCCCGTCTCCTTCGCGCGTTTTAAAATTTTGACGAACATACCGTCGCCGATCATCATACCCTCTTTTTTATAAACCATAAAGGTTTTAAAGCTGGTGATCCCGTACGCCGCCGCCGCGTCGAATTCATCGAGCAACGATTCGCTTTCGCCGAGATCGGTGATCGCGGCGTGAAAGGCGTAATCGCAACAAGCCTCGGTCTCGCACATTTCCCGGCGTTTCTTTACGGTTTCCACGATTCCGCCGCCCTTTCTTTGGATCGCGTAGTCGAAAACCGTGGTCGTCCCGCCGCAAACCGCCGCGCGCGTGCCGGACAGGTAGCCGTCGGCCGTAACCGTTCCGCCGAAGGGCATGGCCAGGTGCGTGTGCGCGTCCACCGCTCCGGGCAAAACATAAAAGTCGCGCGCGTCCGCCACGGTTTCCGCGCCGTTTAGGTTCGCGCCCAACGCCGCGATCTTCCCGTTTTTGACGCCGACGTCAACGGAAACGACCGAGCCGTCCGAAACGACCTTGCCGTTTTTTATGATTAAATCCAACATTCTACTTTTCTCCTATTCCGTCGGCGTCCAAAAAGATAGCCACGTTGCCCTCCAACGCCTTTTTCATGAAGTCCGATCGGCATTTATCATAGGGCGTATGGGCGTATTGTTCCTGCATGGGCGAATAGCCTATCGTCGGTTTTTTGTCGATACCGCACGTTTTGGACGCGTCGGTGCCGAAGTCCCAGTATCCGTACTCCGCTTTTTGTCCGACGCCCGCCAACGCTTTAACCGCCGATTTGACAAAGGGATGCGACGGGCTTAATTTCCACGCGGGCATAATTTTATCCGCCGTATACGTCACGCCCGTATAGGAAACCTCGCGCGCGCTTTTCACCCGAACGTCCGCCCGGAATTCGGGATCCGTCCTTTGGATATCCGCTATCATTTGCTCTATTTGCCGCAACGCGTCCTCCTTCGTTTCTCCCGGCACAATACGCCGATCCAAGCTGATCATACATTTATCGGGGACGATGGACAACGCGCCCGGCGAGCACTCGATAATCGTCAAGGCGACGGACGATTTTCCCAGCTCCGGATCCGACGGCAGGCTCGGATACAATTCGTCTTTTATTTTATTGATGAGGGGGATAGCCTTGTAAACCGCGTTGATCCCGAGCCACGGCGCGGAGCCGTGACTCGTCCTGCCGTATACGGTCACCAGCATTTCGATCCTGCCGCGATGCCCCAAATACAGCTTCAGGCTCGTGGCCTCGCTGGACACCATCGCGTCATAGGTCAGCCCTCTTTCCGGAAAGGTAACGTCCAGCAAATGCGTCATGCCCACCATTTCGGCCGGCTCCTCCTGTACGACGCCGGTAAAGATAAACCGGCCCCGGATCGGGCACCCCGCCCGTTTTAACGCGGCAAGCACGCCGCCCGCGTAGATCTGCACGGCCTCGCCGCATTTAACGTCCGACGCGCCCCGCCCGTGTAAGCATTCGGCTTGCTCTTTCCGGCTTTTGTCCGCGCTGTCCGCCTCGCACACGTCGATAACGCCGCCGTACGGGTCGTAGCCCTGCCAATTCGCTTTGTCTCCCGGCGAAACGTGATCCATATGCGAATTGTACAGGATCGCCGGACCGGGAGCGGTGCCCTCGACGATGCCGATCACGTTTCCTTGCGCGTCGGCGAACGCCTCGTCGTAGCCCAGCTTTTTCATCTCCGCGAGATTCAGCTCGGCCAACGCGCCCTCGCCGCCGCTTATGCTCGGCGTCCGTATCAGCTTTTGCGCGAAAGCGAGCATATCGGGATAAAGCTCCTTCGCCGTTGCCTTGATCCTTTCATAAATGTTCATTCTATTCTTCCTCTTTTTATCGAACGCCTAAAACAATCCCGCGGCCTTTAACGTCCTCCGGCAGGGCGTCGCCGAAGCGATAATTTCGCCGTTCCTGATCGAATACAGGACCTCCGCGCGCTCCGACACGGCCTCGTAAAAGTCCGCGCAATTCAACACGATAAAGTCGGCCGGATTGCCCTCCGCGACGCCGTAGCCCCGCAGGTTCAATGTTTTCGCGCCGTTTACGGTCACAAATTTATACGAGGATAAAATATCGTCGTAAGCCGTCATATGGCACGCGTGCAGGCCCGTATGCACGACGTTGATCATATCGCCGTTCCCCATAGGGTACCACGGATCTTTCACGTCGTCCTGTCCGAAGGAAACGTTCAACCCCGCCTCCGTCAATTCCCTCACGCGGGTCAAGCCGCGCCTTTTGGGAAACGTATCGAACCGGCCCTGCAAATGGAGATTGACGAGCGGATTGGCTACAAAGTTGATTTTGGACTTTACGAGAACGCGCATCAGACGGTTCATATAGGCATCCGAATACGAGCCCGCGGCCGTCGTATGGCTCGCGGTCACTCTGTCCCCGATGCCCGCTTCCAACGCGAACGCGGCCAAACTCTCCAAGCCGCGCGAGCTGTCGTCGTCGGTTTCGTCGCAATGCACGTCGATCAGCTTGCCCGTTTTCACGGCCAAATCGACGGCGTATTTCATGGACTCGGCGGCGTACTCCCTCGTGTATTCGTAATGAGGAACCCCGCCGATCGCGTCCGCTCCCATTTTGAGGGCGGTTTCTATTCTTTCCTTGTTGCCGGGATAACTCAATATCCCCTCCTGCGGAAAGGCGACGATTTGCAGTCCGACGATCTTTTTTAATTCGTCCTTCAATTCGAGCAGGGCTTCCATCGCCGTCAGCCTCGCGGGACAAATATCGACATGCGTCCGAATGTGCTGTACCCCCCGCAAAACGGCGGACAGCACGGCTTTTTTCGCGTTCTCTTTCACGCTCTTTTTCGTCACCGTGTCGCGGTACGAACTCCAAAAAGCGATCCCGCTCCACAGCGTTCCGCGGCTCTCCGCGGGATCGACGGTATGCGTCGTATCCAAATGCAGATGAGAATCCACAAACGGGGGAAGCACCAGCTTGCCGCCTAAGTCCACGGTTTCGTTTGCGTTCTTCGTCGCAGTTTGATCGGACGGCGCGATCCTGACGATCCTGCCGCCCTCCGTCGTAATGTCGCTCAATTGTTTTTGATTTTCTATGTACGCGTTTCTGTAAATCATACCGAATCCTCTCGATTATGCCCGTATACCCGATCAAACCGTTCCCCGCGGCCGGCGCGCAACCGCCGGCCGCGGAAACTTGTTTGACCGCCGCGCCGCTTACGCCAACGCCGGCAATTCCGATACGGAGGGGACCGAGCCGTAAAGGGCCTTTACCGCATCCTCCCAATATTTTGTCTTCACAAGGTCAGAAACCTTCATCGCGGCAAGCCGCGAAGCGTCGGTTCCCGTCAGAGCGAAATTGTCCTTCGCCAGCTGCAAGGTCTGTTCGACCGCGCCTCCCGCGCGGGTATCGACGACGCCGATCAGCTTGTCGTCGATCGCCGTCGCGGTGCCGGCCTTGATCGCGGCCGAAGAAACGGCGGGCGTGTATTTCACGAGCTTCGCCACCTCGGGCGTCATGGACGTTTGATGCTCGGGCAGATTGGTGTCGCCGCCCTCGGTGATGTGTCCTACGGCTTCGCTCGGATGGTTCGCGGCATACGTCCATCCTTTCAGCGACGCTTGCAGGAATTTGGTCAGTTTTTCCTCATTACCCGATTTATCCAGCCAGGTCTGAGATACGAACAAGCAATCCTCGAGCATCGCCACGCCGACGTCGTTCATGTCCAAAACCGCGATATTATCGGTATTGTACTTGCCGGGCACGCCCAAATTATGGTTCACCGTGCCCTCGTAGTCTTTGATCGTCAACAGATATTCGTTATACGACATACCGGAAGCCAAATCGCAATACGCGGCGTCCGACGTGCCTACCTCGAAGCAATGCATCGTAAAATCCTGTCCGATATAGGTCATGTCCGTGCGGCTTGCCGCTTTTTTCAGCAGGGCCAACACCTCGTATTCGTTGCCGTAGCCCCAATTGCCGACCTTGACCGTATCGGTCAACGCGGTTTGATAGTTCTCGGCGGTAATGCCTTCCGCGGGCAGTCCGTTTTCGCCTTTGCGGGAAACCAAATACAGGCCCGACCGCTGAAAGATCTGCGATACCAAAACCAGGTTCGCGCCGCCGGCGTTCGCCGCGATCAAATTGGACACCCAAGTGACGCCGATATCCACGCTGCCGTTAATGACGGCCTGCGTTTCGGATACGTCGCCGCCGCCCGGTACGATCTTAACCTTTAAGCCGACTTCGTCGTAGTACCCCTTGGATTGAGCCGTAAAATAGCCCATAAACTGCGCGTCCGGCAGCCATTTCAGCTGAATCACAATGTCGTAATCGTCTTTCTTGCAGGCGGTAAACGCAAACGCGCTTAAAGCCATTGCCACGCTCATCGCGAGGATGAGCAGCCTTCTTGTCGCCTTTTTCATGATAGATCTCCTTTTTTGTCCGTTTAAAAATTTTAACGCTCCGTCCCGTTCGCGACCGGTACGAAGAGGTTAACCGTTTGTCCGTTTTCCGACGGTTCTTTCCGTCATACGAGTTTTGACGGCGTTGACCGCTCTGACCGTATATTTTTCAAAAAGCAATACCGCCGCGTACAGCAGCGCGCCTATTAAAGTGGCGATCAAGACATGACTCCAACCCGAAGTCAGCCGTCCGCCCTTTAAGTCGTTCCGAATGACCTTGCCGATGCCGATCATCGGCCCGCTGATGTAATATTCGCCGATGATCGCGCCGATCATGGCGGACACCACGCACAGCTTCAACGCCGTAAAGATATGAGGAACCGAGTTCGGCAGCTTCAGCTTCAAGAAGATTTGCGTCTTGCTCGCCGCATACGACTTTAACAAATCCTGCGAATACGGCTTCAGCTCGGTCAGTCCTCTGTAAGCGTTCACGCTCATAGGCACCAAACAAAGAATCGCCGCTATCGCGACCTTCGCGACCTGCGCCGACTGCGGAAACCATCGGCCCATAATCGGCGCGAGGGCTACCACGGGTATCGCGTTAAACGCGGCAAGCACGGTCAATACGCCTTTGGATTTCGGAAAAAGCGCGGCGATCACAGCGACGAAATATCCCAAGAGCGAACCTATAATCAGTCCCAAGAACACCACGGCCAACGTGCTTTTTACGTTGACGGTTATTCTCGCCGTGCCGTCTCCGCCGTTTTTGATAAAAACCCAAATGTTTTCTAAATACGGCAGCTGGCTTTCGTTCAACCCCAGCAAAGCGTGTAACGCCTTGAACCGCCACAGGAGCAAGAGGAAAACGCCGAACAGCACGGGCAATAAAACCGTAAGCATACCGTTCTTCAGCTTTTTCGATTTCATTTCCAATTTCATTTTATCGCCCCGCCTCCGCCGCCGCGCCCGTTTCCCGAACGGCCTTCTTCCTGATTCCGAGCAGCGACTTATCGAACTTATACGGCATGACCAGCCTTTCGAGCATGCCCACGAGTACGAAGCTCAAAATGCCGGTCAGCGCGCCAATGACGACGCACGCCCAAAAAACGTCTAATATTCCGCCGCCCAAGGCGTACAGCATACGGCTCCCGAGCCCGTTCTGTCCGCCTAAACTGTCCACGATAACCGCGGCGGTAACCGCCATCGGCGCGGCGATCTTCGCGCCCGAAAATAACGAGCCCAACGACGCCGGCACCATGAGCTTTATATAAACCGTCGGCTTGCCCGCGGCATAGGAGGTCAATAAATCTTTCTGCGCCCGCTCCACCGCTTTTAATCCGGCCAAGGTGTTCGTCGTTACGGGAAAGAACGTCAGGAACGCGCAAATCGCTATTCTTGTCGCGCCGTTATCCCGCAAAATCGTGCTGAAAATGGGAGCCAAGCCCAAAACCGGAATCATCTGCGATAGCAACAGATACGGATAGGCGACCTTTTCCAATAGGTTGGACAGACTGATCAGCACGGCGAAAAGAAATCCTAACGTCACGCCGAGAAGAAAACCGATTCCGGCGCGCGACACCGTTACCCAAAGGTCTCCCAAGAAAAACCCATTTTTGAATAAGCTGCGCAAAATAACCTCCAACGCCGGCAACGCTTGCTTGGCCGTCGGATTTTTGGCAACGTCGGAAAGGATATGGGCGATCCCCTCCCAAAAAAGCGCGACGCCCAAAATCCACGCCGCCGCCGATATAGCTTTCTTCCGGTTCATCAACATATCTTTACGCTCTTATATACCCTCGAAGCTTGACCTGATTCTGCCCACATAGCCCGCGAACTCCTTGGTGCCCTTTAATTCGATCGTGCGGGGTCGCGGCAATTCGATATCCACGAGATTGGTCAATCTGCCCGGATGCGGACTTAGAACCGCCACCTTGTCGGACAAAAACACCGCCTCGGAGATGTTATGCGTAACGAAAACGACGGTTTTATTGGTCTTTCTCCAAATCGCAAGCAAATCCTCGTGCAGCTTTTCCCGCGTGAATTCGTCCAACGCCGAAAACGGCTCGTCCATCAAGAGAATCTCCGGATTGACGGCGAACGCGCGGGCGATGGACACCCTTTGCTGCATACCGCCGGAAAGCTGGTGCGGGTAGTGCTTATGAAACTTTTGCAGGCCCACAAGCTCCAGCATTTGATCGACGCGGCGTTCCCTGTCCGCTCGGGGAAGCTTCATGATCTCGAGCGGCAAGGCCACGTTTTGCCGGACGGTGCGCCATTCGTACAGCACTGCGGATTGAAATACGATACCGTAACGCCGCTTCAGCCGGGCCTCCTCGGGGGATTCGCCGCCCCCCGATATGG
>BNZQ01000007.1 GCA_026001225.1 Clostridia bacterium | reverse complement strand
AGAAGTATTTATAGCCTCTACATGAACAGCCCCTCGACATAGGGCGTGGCCGTGACGCCGACGTTCGTCCGGCTTGCGGGGCCGTAGATAAAGAACGCCCGCCCGCGCGGATTGTACACGATACTCGTTTGTTCGCTCTCGTTAATCCCGCCCGCCTTTTCGTACAGTTTGCACAAGTCGGTCATATCGTCGGGCGACAGCGAAAATATGAGGGAGTATTGCGACACGTTGATAATTGCCGTGCTTTTCCGCGCGATCTCCGGCGTACCCGCGAAGTCCTTTATGTTCTGCGTGATCACGATCTGCATACCGTCGTACTTGCGGATACGCTTGGCAAGTTGAAACATAAAATCCAACGCGACCGGGTACTGCTCGCTGACGAATAAATGCGCCTCGTCGATCACAACCGCTATCTTGCGGTTAGTACCGTGCCGCAGATTGTACTCGCGGTTTTGAATCATTTCGTTTTCCAGCCACTTCAAGATCAGCAGCATCTGCGCGTTCGCCACGGTTTCGTTCTTGTCGGCAAGCAACCGCTGAAAGTTAAAGGTCACAAAGTTTTCTTTGAGTCCGAACGACGACGCGCCGTTCCACAGCGCCGAGTTGCGCCCGCCCGAACGGAATTTAGACAAGTAATTTTGTATATTTTTAAGGCACGACAGCGTATACGGATCGGTTTCCCGCCCGGTCTTTTCGTCCACCGCCATAGCGAGGTCGTCAAAGGTGGGATAATCCCGCGCCTCTAACCTTTCAAGCCGTGAGTCCCCCGTAACGCCCTTTAAACGATAGGCGTCCGACGCCGCCTTGTTCAGAAGCTCCATGCAATCCGAATTAAGCCCCGCGAACGACACCTTTCCCTCCTTGATTTCTTTGTATATGAAAAGCGGCGAACACATTTATTCGCCGCCTTGACTGACATGAAAATTGCCCGGCGTTTCCGCTGCGGGCAATCCACTGCTTATGTTATTCGGTTTTTACATCTCGCTATCCGCACGGACGGTGATAACCCCGCCGCTGTCGCTCGCCTCATCCATACGTAATAATCGCATAAAGCATAAACCTTGTCTATAAAGGTGCGCTCTAAACTTTGAACGGGAATGTTAAACGGCGCTAAATCGTATTTCTCAATTAACTCCGATTCCCCGTTGGATTGCAGATAATCGTAAATCATCGAAGCTGCCGGCATTGTTTCGGTGGGAAATGAACTTATGCGAAAAACCGCTTCAACGAGAAGTTCCTGGCGCACGCTCCCGCTTGGAAATAGTGTCGGATAGTCAATATGATAATTGTTATAATTATCCCAACGAACGATGTTCTCCGGATTGGTCAGCCTTAACCCAAGTTCCTCCGCCGTTCTGATTACATAGTCCTTAAAATTTTTCTTGCGGTTTTGCGATGTCCCCTCCGCCAAATTGACATCTATGTCCTCGCTGAAACGGTCTATAACACATGATAACATTTAGACAGCGAGGTTCCGCCCTTGAATATGATATTGGGTTCTCTCGCCACCAAGCCCTTTAAGAACATTGTGACGAAATAGTCTTTCTCGATAATAGCTTCGTCGGCTTCCCGTGTGTTGACTATCTCGCCTATTATTCTTGTAAACTCATCTTTGTCAATGTGCAAAAACATTCTGCTCTCCTATGTGCCGTAAATTAACGATTGCCCTTTGGGGGAATAGGTTTGCATACTTGTATATGTCCGCCTGCTTAATTCCTTCCTGCTGTACAAACTCTCTTATCCGCCCTAACTGATATTCATCAAGCGGCTCGTCCGCTTCTTTTAGCGCATCAAGGAACTGCAAGACCGCCGCGTTCTCTCGTGTTATATGCGTTTTAGACCGGCGGAGCAATACCTTCGATTTCCCGACTCTGACTTCCCGAACCCGCGTAGTTTCATTATTTGTAACCACTTCCTTAGTGACCGGCATTTGTGTTGTAAGCCCTAAACTGTTTTGTATCACCAATCCGGCATAGTATCCGTACACCTCGTCGTTGAATCTAATATACTTCTTTTCTATCACCTGCCGGGGAAATAAATACGACTGCTTGCCGGACAGGTTGCTCGTCGGAACATAGTACACACCCATATCAAACTTTTGCAGCATCTTATTTTCCGTTAATTTTTTAATCAACTGAAAAACTCTCGTCCGCGAATATTCACTCCACGTCGAACGGATTTCATCTGTCAGTATCGGCTCGTTATACCCATACCTCAATATTAACTTGTCAACTAACTCCGCACTTGTGTCTTTCATGTCGCCGCCTCACTACTTTAATAGTGTACTCATTTCTACGCAAAAAGTCAACCCTTTTTCTGTATTCTTTTGTCGTAAAATGAATTAAGTTTACTGAGCCTAAGAAAAGCGCTCCCGATGTTTGTTCATTACAATATCACCCATCATTCAATCAAATCGTCACGCATAAATACCCCTGTGATTTCACCTCGCAGCATATAGTGTACTCATTTCTACGTTTTTTGTCAACTGAAAACCTATGCTTCGGTACTGTATTTTCAAGCGATTAAGACAAATTTCGCGCAAAGCCGCGGCAAAATCGGGTGTCCCGATTGTTGCCCCAAGGGGTGAGATGCCGGGCGAAAAGCGCCGTCTGCATCTCACCTTATCTTGCTTCTCCTTTTTGCCTGTTTTACCCCCTTGTCTGCATCAGTTTTCGGTTTCAAAGTATCGGCTCCTTATGCGGATTCTTTGCACGGGCTTTACCGTTTCTCCCGCCGCGCGGGGCGCGGGATTCCTTCGTCCCGCGCCCCCGTTCCATACATATCGGACGCGATGCCCCCTTATCCCGCGCCCCGACCGTTACATTGTTTTTCTCGGTTTCGGTTTGGTTTTGAACGCCTTGCGCCTGCGCCGCAGGTACACAACCGCTATGCCGCCCGCGATTGCCGCGCTCAAAGCGAGGCAATGTTTCATGAGCGCCGCCGTCGTTTGTTTCCCGATCCGCTTCCGCGCCAAACGATTCGGCGCGGGCTTTTCCTTGCCTTTGAAAACCCGCGCCGTGTTGATGACGTAATTCCCCAACCGTCTGTATACGTTGTTTAAAACCTTGCCGCAATATCATTTTTTCTTCAAACATTATTTGCTCCCATAATTTTTATATTTTAATCCTTGCACTACTAAGGACAAAATGGGATGTTTTTCATAACCCCCACCATTCCGGCCGGCTTGCCGTGCAGTTTTTTACTTGCCGTTTCTGCCTTTTTTGAAATGCGCATATTTAATCCTTGTACCACTAAGGACAAAATAGGGTGTTTTTCATAACCCCCTCTATTTACACAAAGACGTTGATGACCTTATTCTGAATTTTACGGATCAGCTTGGTAATCGCCGGTTGCGACACTTTCTCCTCCTGCGCTATCTGCTCATGCGTCCATTCGCGTTCCTCATAGTCCGCTTCGATATTTACGCTCGTATCGATCGGCTCTCCCGGCGGTTATCTTTGCAAGGGTGTAGTTGCTGCTTTCGCTTTCTCTATTAGTGCGACCGTTCCTGCGCCCAGTATCTATCCAGCCCGCTTTCATATACATAGGTCTTTTGATACTGTAAAAGGGTGTTATTTGCCTCGCCGTAGAAAACGCGGTGAAACCCGTTTAACGCGAAAATATTTATTCAACCGAACCCTCAAAAGGGAGACGCCGCTCGCTCCTTAACGGCAACTATACGTCGCAATACTTTGTCCCGTTTCGGATTTCCCCGGGTCATGTAGACCAAACTACGCTCCCCCCGAAAATCCTCGCGTTCCTCGTCTGGCTCGTCTCTTTGCCGTTAATCCGATTCGCCCGCGCCCCTTGGAGTCCCCCTGTTGATAAGGTCTAATTCGCCGCGCATGTCCGTCAAGGAAACCGGCTCGCTCCTGCGAAACACGGCTGAAAAGCCCATACATTATCGGCATTGTGCGGCTTCGACGGCCCAGCGTTTGTAAAGTCCGACGAAGGTTTTATAATCCTCAAGGGTAATGTGCGGAGGCGTTTGATGGTCTACGGACAGGATGAAACGGCCGCGTTTGCCGGCCGGAAGCAAACGTTCAAATTCGCGTTCCAGCGCGCGCCTCCCCTTATCCATTATCATTTTGTCGAAATTACCCACAAAGGCCATATCGGGGTAGTGCGTTTGCGCGGCGTTCACGTCAAAACCGGCCTGCGCCTCTAACGGTTCGGCCCCTCTAATACCGACCTCGCGGTACCATGAGAGCGGCGTCATAATGTCTCCGTCGCTGTCTAACATCGGAAATATGTCCGCCGCTTTGAGAAGCGGAGCAAGCGCCGTGTAATACGGCGCGATAAATCCGTCGAAAATATTCTTTCCGATCATCGGACCGTTGTTATAGGACATGTCTTCGGCGAATAACACAAAGTCGAATTTTAACGTGTTCAAAGCATATTCGAGAACCTTTTTATGCCAAGCCAGCATATCCGCCGTCATCATTCCGTACAAGTCGGATTGATCGTAAAAGGAGAATAGGTGTTTCTCAATCCCTAAAAACTGACGAGGCTCCCAAAACGGCCCGTTCAATATTAGCTCCGTCACGACCCTGCCCTCGCTCTGCAACTTTTTCATAGCGCGGACGAATTCCGGCGGGAATTTAACCTCGGGGTCGGGATACAACGTCGGCCGAAGCTTCCTTATATAGTCGTCCGCCGTCGCGACCATGCCCTGCCCGTGCGCCGCCGGCCGCGGGGTTTGCCCGGTATAAGGCGTGACCCAAAGCTGCCCGCGCAAATCGAGTCCGAATACCTCCATGATTTCCATTTGTTCGGTAAATCCGGAACCGTATTTTCCTCTCCACGGCAAGCCCTGCGCTTGCCAATTCTCAATAGTCTTGTCCCACCACATCGACATCTCGATCACGGGAAGACGATCGACCGGTTGGCCGTTCAGCGTACGCACAAATCTTTCGCTTACGGTTAGCTCGCTTTTTTTACGATTGCAATCCATCTTAATTCTCAACTCTTACCGCCGCCCACGGGTTTTCATAGAGTGTAAATTGCGGAACTTCGCAGCCCGCCGACACCATACCGCGATTGCCGGACGCAGCGATGCAAGCGCGAACCGCAGCTTCGACGCGCAACGTATCGCTTACGGGCCGCAAGTCGCAGGATTCGGCAATCGCGCCCTCGATCTAACCGCTATTATACCCGATTTTTCAGTAAAAGGCAATGCCCTAAATGTATGTTTTATGTACATGCGAAGCCCATTTGAACGGTTGGACTTTGGCGTCGTATTTGATATAATGATCGCATGAAAAGCAGTGAAATTAAGGCGTTAGTAGCTCAAATGAGTTTAAGCGAAAGGGCCGCTATAACGAGCGGCGCGACACCCTTTACCACATATGCGGTGGAAAGGCTGGGAATCCCGTCGGTTTTCATGACCGACGGCCCGCACGGCGTGCGCAATAACCGCACCGCCACTTGTTTCCCGACGGCATGTTTGGCCGCTTGCTCGTTCGACCCGAACGTTTCAAAAAGCATCGGCGCGGGAATAGCCCGCGAGTGCGGATTCTATGACGTAAAAATTATTCTCGGGCCGGGACTCAACATAAAACGGTCTCCGTTATGCGGGCGAAACTTCGAGTATTATTCGGAGGATCCGGTCCTATCGGGCAAAATGGCGGCAGCGCATATAAAAGGAGTGCAAACCGCGGGCACGGCCGCGTGCGCAAAGCATTACGCTTTAAACAACCAAGAATTTCGGCGCATGAGCATAGACGTCGTCGCCGACGCTCAAACTATACGCGAGATTTATTTAAAGGCATTTGAAATCGTCGTGAAAAGCGTTCGTCCGCTGACGATTATGGGCAGCTATAATCGCGTAAACGGCACGTACGCCTGCGAGAATAAAACCCTGCTGACCGATATACTGCGCAAAGAGTGGGGCTTTAAGGGCTTCGTCGTATCGGATTGGGGCGCGGTGGACGACCGTGTAGCGTCGATAAAGGCGGGGCTGGACTTGGAAATGCCGTCGAGCGGAGGTTTGGCCGCGGCTGAAATAGAAGCCGCCGTCCGATCCGGCAGGTTAAAAGAGAGCGTCTTGAACCGCGCGGTTTCGCGGATCGTGCAAGTCCTTTTAAAGCTCGGGCAGACCGCGGCTACGGGCAAGGAGGCGAGGTTGAAAAGCGGAGATACTATTGAAAACGCCTTGGCGGAGAACACCGTATTGGCCGGTTCCCTCGCCGCCGACTCACTCGTCCTCTTGAAAAACGACGGCGGACTTTTGCCGCTTAAAGACGGGGTTAAAAAAATCGCCGTTATAGGGCGATTTGCAAAGGAACCGCGTTTTCAAGGCGGAGGCAGCTCAAAGGTAAAGGCCGGGCACATCGCCGTTCCGTTGGAGGAAATCGCAAAGCGGGCGCCCGCCGGCGCGGAGATTTTTTATGCGGACGGATACCCGGCCGACACTCCCGAATGCGACGAGGGTTTATCGGCCGAGGCGGCTCGCGCGGCGCGCGAAGCCGACGTCGTTCTCCTATTTTGCGGCCTGCCTGAATATTGCGAATCGGAGGGCTATGACCGCGAAACGATCGACATGCCCGAAAGCCATATACGGCTAATTGAAACCGTCTGCGCCGCGAATAAAAACACTGCGGTAATTCTGCAAAACGGCGGCGCGGTCGCAATCGGTTGGAAAGGGCTTCCCTCGGCGATTCTCGAGACTTATCTGGGCGGAGAAAGCGTGGGCGCGGCTATAGCCGACGTATTGTTCGGTATTGTAAATCCCTCCGGCCGTCTCGCGGAAACCTTTCCCGTTTCCATAAAGGACACGCCCGCCTACACCTCGTTCCCCGGAAATGCGAAACGTGTCGAGTATCGCGAGGGTCTCTTTGTCGGCTATAGGCACTATATCACGCGGGAGATACCGGTCGCCTTTCCGTTCGGCTTCGGTTTGTCTTATACGACTTTCCGGTACAAAAATTGGCGGCTTTCCGACGTGAAGTTTCAAAAGAACGACGTCATCTCCGTGCGCGGCGAGATAAGAAACACGGGTACTACGGACGGAAAGGAGGTCGCGCAGCTGTATATCCGCAACCTGAATTACGGCCCGCAGCGGCCGTTGCGCGAGCTTAAGGCATTTAAAAAGGTTCTTATTAAACGCGGCAAAACGGTGCGTTTGGAATTCAAGCTCCCCGCGGCGGAGCTTGCCGTATTCGACGTGAATTTGAACTCGTTCGTTTTGGAAAGCGGACGATACGGAATTGACATTTGCAGGGACTCGCAAACGCCCGTCGCTTCGTTTGAATTTACGATTGAAACGAAGCCGCCGAAAATTAAATACACGCGCAACACCTGTATCGGCGACATAACCAAAACCGAGGCGGGGCGTTCTATAGCGGAAGCAGAAATTATCGAGCCGATGTGCTATGCGATATACGGCGCGTTCAACGCGGGAATAAAGCTGGAGAACGGCCACGCAAACGACTTGATGTTCGATAACATCATGCAAAATATGCCGCTTCGCGCGCTGATTAATCTGTCCGGAAACCGCTTTGACGAAAGGATGTTGGAAAGCGTTTTGGCACGGTTAAACGGTCGTTGAACGTTTCAACCCGAACGGAACAAGCGCGTACCGTCCGTCCCACATCCTGTCGGTCTCCGGGTCGCACCAACCGCGCTTATCCGTAAAGGTAGAGATGCCCGTAAAGAACGGCTCGCCTTGAAAATTATGATGCGGACCGAAGAAGTTTCTTAGGCCGGAATACAGCTCGATTTCAACGGTATTGGAACCGATACGCGCGTAGGGCCTTATATCGGCCTCGCAATCTCCCCAAACGAATGTTTTGACCTTTTCCCCGTTGATGAAAAGCGTCGCCGCCGCAGCCTCGGGTACGAAGCCGAAACGTATCTCGCCGGCCGTTAAATCGGCTATATCCACCGTATTTTTAAGACGAAGCTTCCCGGCAAAAAACGGTAGCCCCTGCGACGTAAAATCTCCCTCTGTAAATTGCCGTATCGGCGGCCCCACGATAAACGGCGGCATAAAGAATGACGAGCCGTTGCCGCCCCGACGCGGCGCGTCCGCGCATTTTACGCCGAAGTCTCCGACAATATATATATTCTCCAGTTCGGTGTCGAGAGTCACCATATTTCTCTCGCTTTCCAAAACCCCGTCGTCCAAGAGAAGCCGGTACGTATCGGGCTCCTGATGAAAGACGGTTTCCAAAACTATCTCGTTATAGCCCGTCCGAACATGCCCGTTTATCTCTATCTTCTTGATGTGTTCGTTGTTAAAGATTCCGCACACCCCGTTCCTCACGGCGCATCCGTTGAGAGAAATCGCAAACCTTTCCGGCTGTTCCACGGCAAGATACAGCTTGCCCGCGCCGTCGGCGACGGTAAACGCAAACCTCATTTTTACGCGAGTATCCCGGCGTTTTTCCAATAGCTCGTTGAAGAGCAAAATGACCGGCTTCTCGGGTTGCCATTCCCCGCCGTCCGTGCAATAATCGCATAGGTCGAGAACCAGCGCGTTTTCTATTTGGCCCGCCGTCCAAACCGCGCTCGCGGCGCAAACGCGCTCGATACGGCTTCGCTTGAACGGCTTTGCCCGTCCCGCGTCGAAAACTAAAGCGCGCGACTGCATCGGCGGAAGCGAAAGCCTTGCATAGGCGCGTCCGCCCGTTACCGTTTGCTCAGTCTGCAACAGCGTCCCGCTTTCTAAATCTAAAGACCTGACACGCGTCCCGGGCATCGAGACGACGGTTTCAGCCGCTTCGCTGCGACTCTGATTTAAAACGTAGAGAATCGACTCGTCCTCGAAAAACCGCAGAGTGCTCCGGACGTCGCCGCCGCATTTCTCTATACGCGCGAGCCGGAGACCCGCTTTATCGACGGCGTCCGCAACCTCGTTTAGCGAACGCGTTACGGTTACGTACGGCTCGAGAAGCTCTATCCTTCCCGCCGGCGCGCCGCGGTGCGGCTCCGGCAACGGCCACGGAGACAGAATCAATCCGCCGCGCGCACCGAACTCCGTCAAAAGGTCGGCAAGCTCGCCGTCAAGAGTCAACATGCGCGGCAACACGACCGCTTCGTACATACATTCTCCGACGAAAAGCTTACCGCTTTCCGTACGGGCGTGGCGGCGCATAGTATCGGGATTGCCGATATGGTGCCCTATGTTCGCGACGCCTAAAAACTCCGCTAACGCCTCGAAATCCGCGTCTAAAGCCTCGGAATCGGGATTGGAGGCCGCGCCGCGGGCGACATACGCGCTATCCAACGGACTGATCAGCAGGACCGGAGCATATTCTCTAAGGCCTCCCGTAATACAACCGAGGGCGGAAAAATAGTCGTTGTACAGCTTGACCGTTTCGTAATACGGCTGTTCGAAAACCAGCCCCGACGGATAGTCGCGCTTACGGTTCCCGCGGACGCTGTACTGATTGATATAGCAAATGCGGCTCACGCCGTTGACAAATTGCCATTCGGCAATCAGCTTCAATTCGGCAACGGACGGATTCCAACCGGCGAGAGCGTACATTTCGGAGATTGTGCCGCTCTTGTTCAGCTGAAGGGCAATCGAGGAAACCTGCTTCGGAGCGATCTCGGTGCCGATATCGCGGCCCAGCCAGTCCATACCCGGCCAATCCATGTATTCGTACGCGCTCATCAAGTCGCCGCCCGACATGACCTGCAGGGAGGGCGCCCTTTCCTCCAAGCCGTGTCCCGTGAACACGAGTCCGCGTTCGCGGCACCATTCCGAGACGGGACGGAAGTAATTCCGCATAAACAGGTCGGCTACGACGCGGAAATACTTCAAACGCTCCGCTTCATAACCGTCGCGCTTTACAAACAAGGCCAGCAAACCGTCGGCGGGATCCGTTCCGTATCTTTTACGATATTCCTCAAAAATAAACGGGCTGTACGGGATTTGCCGTTCGCCGTACTGCGGTTCGTCCGTAAAAATACCCTTGACGCGATTGCCCAGGGCGGCATAATATTTTTCATGCGTGCACTCGATAAAGGCCCGCGTAACGTCGGGATTGAACAGATCCACATAGCCCGCGCTCGATCTCCATGCGACGAAAAAGCCTTCCTCCGGCGGCTCGTTTACGTTTTTCAATGCATTTCCGTACGGGTCGTAAAAGCCCAGCGCGTTCTCATACCGTTTGCCCGCGGAGCATTCCTCCATAACCAACCATTTGATATGGTAGTCCGCGCCGAGTCCGTTGACGCGTCCGCCGGCAAAGCCGCTCGGCCAGCCCTGCTCGTCGTACACATAAAAGCCAAGCCCCAGCCGCTCGCATTCGACCGCGCAAATCCGCGCCGCTTCCATCCATTCGTCCGACAGATATTTTGTACGCAAGCCGCTTCGGGCGTGCATAAAGAAGCCGCCTGCACCCGCCTCGGCGATTTTTCCTATCTTTTCAATCAGAACCGTTTTCTCGATACCGTCGTTAAACGTCAAAAAAGGTACGGCGGCGCACCTCTTTTTGTTCTCATTTATCCACTGCAGCAATTTATCCATTGTATTTGTAATCGTTGACAATTTTAGACGTAAATACCTTGTGAGTCACGCGGTCGTCCTGCGGATCAATAATCTTTTGCTTCAAAACGTCGACGGCGGCCCGAGCGATGCGCTCTTTCGGGATGTCGACGCTGGGGATCCGCAGGCCGTAGTTCTCCAATATCCGTTCGTTGCCGAAGCCGATGACCTCGATATCCTTTCCCGGTTTCAAACCGCGCCGCGAAAGGATATCCGAGATATACGTCATGGTGAAGTCGGCAGTCAAATTAAGCCCTATTTTGCCCTTGCAGGCGTCCAAAAACTCCTCGAATTTATGCGCAAATTTCGCGTCACGCACATCAAAGGTCGCGCTTTTGCCCTCGAAATACTTCTTAAAGCCCAACGTGTAGCCCTCCTTTCTGTCGGCCACTACTATCACGTCGCCGGAAGAGTCCGATATATGCGCCGAATATTCGCATCTACGACGTTTCAATTCGGCCATTATCTGTAAAGAAGCATAGCCGTCGTCCAAGTAAACCGCATCCGCGTTAAAGCCCTTAGGCGGCTTGCCGATCATGACGAACGGAATATGCGAATCCTGCAAAAGAAAGAAATTTCTGTAAGAGAACGGGCTGTTTTGACGAAACGGTATCACTATTATGCCGTCCGCTTTTTGTTTGAGCAGGTTGCGTATACAGTAATATTCCTTTTCGATACTGTCGTTAAAAAGCAATACCGATTTCCAACCGTTTCCTATTATCCGATCGTCCAAGGCGCGGATAATAGGAGCGAGGAATTCGCCCTCGTCCTTTAAAAGAATACCGACCGTCTTAGCCAACGCCTCGGTGTTCAGTTTGACAGGCGAGATCTTTTCAAATATATCCGAGCTGACGACCGTACCCTTGCCGCGCCGCCGCTCGATATAGCCCATCGATTCCATTTGGTCGTACGCCTTTCTCACCGTCCCGCGCGAGACATAAAAAAACTTCGCGGCGGCTTCCTCGGTCACGATGGTTTGACCGGGTTTGTATTCGCCGCATCGTATCTTGTCCAAAACATATTCCATGATCTGCTCATAGATGAGCAGTACCGCGCTCTGCATAATTTACTAATTCGCCGCCGATGCGTATTTGCTTAAGTCGCCCGTGCCGCCGTATATGGCTTGCAACGCAAATGCCTTCGCGTTGGGTACGAAGCCGCCTATACCGGACACCGGTTCGGAAAACATACCGAATTTTACCTCTCCCTCGCCGCCCCATATGGCATCGTGAGCGCACTCGAACATGCGGAATACGTTCACGGTATGCACGTACGGCATTTCATCCACAAGCCCGAACATCAACGCATACCAACCGGCCTGCGTTTCGGTGGACGCAAAGCCGGGATGCCCGCTGGTAAAACCCACCTCGGTAAACCACACGCCGACGTCGCCGTCGCCGTACTCGCGCATCACCTCGTAGATGTCGTCGTTCAGGCTCCGCCACTGCGCGTCCGGCGGCGTAGTGTGATAGTAGTACGGATGCCAAGAAACGCCGTCGAAATAATCTCTGTTGTTTACAGACTTGACCGATCCGTACGACGGATACGCGCCGCTTTTGATATTCTCGTAGATAAGTTTTTGGAAATTCTTTACGTCTTGCAAGCCGGCAACCGGCCCTAAATAAGGCGACCAACCGGGGTTTATGACAAGGGCTTTCGGGTTTGCCTCCTTAACCCCCTGCAAGGCGTAATACAGGAAATCGGTGCAGACGCGCGCGCTGTCGGCTTGCGTAAATCTTACGGACGAGTCGATCTCGTATTCGGGCGGGTGCATCCATTCATTGGCGTTACTCTCGTTTCCGACCTCCCAAACGTCCACCTCGGGCAAGGCGGCGGCAAGGGCCTTATAGCACGCCTTCATTTTTAATAAAAACTCGCCGTATTCGGCGGAAGCCGGACGCGGAACGGCATTTATGCTTTTGCCTACGGTACCCGCCACGCGCGGAAAAAGGATCCCGTGTCCGACGATTTCCAGAACGCCGTTCGCCTTAAGACGTTGAAAGACGCCGCGATATACCGCTATGGCGCCCGCGTTTAAAACCGCTGACTGTTCGACGGACACATCGGCCTGCCAATTGACAAATATGCTCTGCTCGAGCCATGCGCGATAGCTCTTTACCCCGATTGCCGCCGCCAAATCAATTCCCACGTCAAAGGTGAAGCCCTTTACGGCCGAGTTAAAGAACGGCTCGCCGATGCCGTGGAGAGCGGGGCGCGAATCGACGGTCTCGCCGGTCGGCGGCTCGTTCTCAGGAGGCGGAGGCACCGTACTCGCGCAGCCCGTAGCCAGAAAGCATAAAAAGGCGAAACACGCAATGAGCTTCTTCACTCATACCTCCTCAGATCTCCGGAACCGCCGTATAGAGTCTGCAGAGCGAACGCTTTGGCCTTGGGCGAAAAGCCCTTGCCGTTCGACGGCTCCTTAAAATAGCCGAAATACGTCTCGCCCGTTCCGCCCCAATTCGCGGCGAACTCGCACTCGTACAGCCGAAAAGCGCATATGCTTTCCACATAGGGCATATCGTCCTTAGCATATTTAAAGGCTTGGTTCATAAAGCCGATCTGTCGCTCCTCCACCCCCGAATCGCCCATATCGGTAAAGCCGAATTCGGTAAAGAAAACCTTTTTACCGTCGTCGCCGTTCTTTTTCGCGACGGCGTACACGTCGTTATTGTATTTCAGCCAGCTTGCGTCCAAATCTCCGTTCAGGACGTACGGATGCCAATTCAGGCACATGAAGTAGTCGTCGCAATCGGTTGACTTATCCGCGCCGTACGGGTATGAACCGCTCTTGATCAAGCCGTACATGTCGCCGATAAAGTATTCTACCGCTCGCGAGCCCATACCGCCCGGGCCGCAGCTCAAGCCCGGCATAACGGTCACGGCGGAAGGGTTGCCGGCGCGAATCCCCTTTGAGGCATAATACATATAGTTTACGCATTGCGCCGCTAACTCGCTTTGCGTAAAACCGTTTGCCCCCTCGCCCAGTACGTTGCCGATCGGCGGTACGTAACCGTTCGGATGATAGAAGGTGTTCATGTTGAACTCATTGCCCATTTCCCAATAGGTTATATCCGGGAAAAGAGCGGCCAATTTTTTCCACAGCGTCGTCACGGCATCCAGCCACGGGCCGTAGGCGGGGTCGTCGACATGCGGCGCGCTGTACGCGCTGTCGGGCCGAAAATCGGTATAAGCGGGAAAAATCATCGAAGTACCGATAATCTGCTTGACGCCCGCCGCACGCAGCTTCGCCGCGGCTTCGGTAAAGTACGCGATCATGTCTCCGTCGGTTGCGGAAGGATTCGTGACCATTTCCCTGGGAAACCTCAAGCGAAAGCTCTTTGCCCCCAGCGCTTCGATCAGCCCCACGGTTTTATCTAAATCGAAGCCCTTTACTTGAAAATTATTATTGGACGCGTCGGGACTGCCCTTTTCCCAAAGCGGCTCGTCTATACCGAAAAGGTTGCTCTTATCCACCGTAAAGCCCGCATGCTTCGGCTTCTTCGCGCAACCCGCGAAAACGGTCGCGGCCAACAACGATAAGCATACTAACGATAGTAAACGGGCGCTCGCCCTTTTAAACCTTGTTTTCAACCTTTTAAACCTCCTGCGACAGTGTTTTGGATAATCGTCTTTTGAAAGCAGGCGAACACGACGATGACAGGCAGCGTGGCCACGAAAATGGCGGCGAATACCGCCGGGAAGTTATACGCGTTTTCGGCGTTGGTTATGGTGTCGGACAGCTTTTGTATGCCCACCGCCAATGTTTCATGGCCTCTTAAAAACATGTACGGCGTATAATAATCGTTCCAAAGCCCGATGAATACGATGATTCCCACGGCGAGTAAGGCCGGCGCGGCCTGCGGCAGCATGATCAGTATGAATACCTTGAAATTGCTCGCGCCGTCTATCTGCGCCGCCTCGGCGTACGACCATGAAATACTCTTGAAGAAGCCGTACAGTAAAAAGAAATTGAAACCGAAGCCGCCGCCGTACAACAGAATAACGCCGAAATGGTTATCCAACCGGGTGTCGAACATGAAGCGGTACAACGCGGCGGCCGAGCCTCCCGTAGGAATAATCATCAGCGCGATCGCCAGACCGTAGATGAAATTTTTTAGCTTGAAGCTATATTTCGAGACTACGTACGCTCCCATCGCTCCCGACAGAACGGACACGGCGGTGCCCGACACGCTGAGGACGATACTGTTTATAAACATCGCGCCGATATTGTAGTCGCTGAATATCTGCACATAGTTTTTGAATATTACCTTAGTCGGCAAGGAAAGAGGATTATAGAAGAAATCGACCTTATCGCGCAGAGAATTAAGGGTCAGCCAAAGAAAGGGAAATACGAGCGTTAAGGAATATACGCAAAAAATTGCGAATACGATCCATAACGTTACGCCTTTTCTCCCGACCCTTCTTTTTTTCCGCGCCCCCGACGGGCTTACCGCCGAGGGGCCGCGCACAATACCATCCATAGTTTCCGTGTAATCCTTTCTCTTTTATGCCGCTGCTATTTGCCGTTTCTGCGCTTTAAAATCAACGCTCCCGCAAGTCCGAGCAAGGCGATCGCCGCCGCGCCGGCGTCCTTGCAGCTTCCGCAACCCGGCTTATCGTTGTTATCAAAAGGAGGAGGCGGATCCGTTTCCTCCTCGTCTTTCGGGTCGGTATTGCCGGGGAACGCCGCGTTGGTATTGACAAAGTTGAAGTTATCGACGGAAAAAACTGCCCCCTCGCCGCAGGTTATCCCGACGAGGCCGCTCTGCACAAAGCCGCTTCCGGAATACAGAGAAACGTTGAGTAATTCCGCCGCCTCGTTTACCCCGCGCATCGACAGCTTCACCGCGCCGCCGCGCACGTCGAGGCGGATCAACACCGCTTGCGACGCCAATTTTGCATACAAGTCAAAACCGATATCTTCCGTTACGGCCGCCGAACCGTTCGACACCTCGATTTTACCGTCCGCCAAAAATTTGATCGAATACGAATCGGCGATCGCGTCGTTCGCCGCGGGACGGCCGAATGTCAGGGCGATATAACCCGAATCCGCCGCGTAGCCGGACAGCTCGAACGTCAGAATGTAGTTCGAGGCGGCGGCCGCGGTGCCGAAATACGCGTATTCCGGCGCGCCCCCGAAGCTGAGCTTGCCGCCGGAGACCGTCAAGCCGCTCGAACCGAAAAGCGACGTGCTGTAGGAATCTTGCGAAAAGGTCTCGGCGACACTGTTTTGCGCATCCGGCATGATTACGGTCAGAGCGAGCGACGCCGATGTGTAGCGGTCCATTTGGTTTGTGACCGTATACTCGGCGGTATAAGTCCCGGCTTTTGTAAAGACGTAATTCAACGCGGCGCCGACCGACGTGCCGCCCGCATCTTTTATCAATACGGTAACGTTGGTCTCGCCGTAAATATCGTTTATATCCGGCGTGAGGTCATATAACGTACCGACGTACAAAATCGACGGTAAAACGGGCGCGTTCACCGCGGGGGCGTAGTGGGTCAAACCGCTTACGACCATGTCTACCGCGTAAAGCGTTCCCGTAAAACCGCCCTCGCCGACAAAGGCAAACTTGCCCGACGGAGCCGCGCCGCTAAAGAACGCGGCTTCCTCTCCGTCGATATACAGCCCTACGCCTTCGGAGCCTCTCCGCAGCGTGACGACGACATTACCCGTTATCGCGGCGATTTCTTCCTCGGCGACGGACGATCCGCCGCTTTTCAGACCCGCCGCGCCGTCCGTAAGGTAAAAATACAGGACGTCGGCGTCGGATATTTTACCCGTGACGCCCGACAAACCGAAAGCCATGCCGAACGACCCGTCGTCAAAATCCGCGGGTTTTAAGGAAAAGCGTACGGAAAAATTCCTGTCCGGCACCTCGTTTTTAGAGTAAAGGTAGTCCTCGTCCGCCCGGTTCCAAGTTAGTCCGAAGTTCGTGGGCGCGGAGACGCCCGCATGGGAGGTAAAGCCCGGCGACGCCGTCCACGCCTTAAAGCCGTGGCCGCCGAGGTTGTCGTTTACAAGCGAGGATTCGTACACGACCTCACGCATGGCGTTCTCTACCTTACACGAATATAGGGTACAAGCGGGACGCTTAGAGAGAAAGGTAATGCGGAAGCCGTCATTGCCGTCTGAAAAAAACGCGTTAAAATACCCTTTTCCCGTATAAGCCTTGTACCACGTATCCTTTGCAAAGCCGGTATCCTGCCCTCCGTTATTGCGCGAAAGCGTCCAAATCTCCATATCGCCCGAGGCCGCCGCGACTATACGCACCTCCGACGGACCGTGCAGCTTCAGCCCGCCGAATATCGTATATCCGCCGTAATCCGAGATCACCGCGGCTCCGTCGAGTACAAAGTTCGTGTATTCCCAAATAACCGACTTGGCATAGTCGAACGTCGGCGCGCTCTCGGGAACGGTAAAAGAAAATCCCACCCAATTCGCGCCGCCGGCATTCGAAGGGTTAAGCGTGAAGGTGACCGAGTCCCCCAACCGCAACGTCACGTCGGGGGAAATTACCGGATCGTCGTTATAATCGGCGGCAACGCCGTCGTAGGTTAAATACTCGTGCGGAACGGGCACGGCGTCGATCGCGGGAGCCGTCAGCTTGCCTGCCGCTATCAAAGCCTCCGTGGTCTCGGAGAGTTTCCAATTATCGCTGATTAAACGGTTAAAGGTTTCGTCCAATTTTAAGGTTTCGCCTTGCGTAATTTTGACGGAGTGGATTTTGATTTGAGTATCCGCGACTGTCACCCCGTGAATCCACAGCGTAAAATAGCCTCCGCCGGTAACCTCGCTTGCATACAGTCCCGGCGCGGATAAAACCTTGATATTCTGCAAATTTTCTTGCGGCTCGTTTCCGGCATAGGTGGCGGCCGGCTCGGTGCTGGAAAAATACACGTCGGTGTCGCCGTTCGACGCGATCACAAAGCGGGCGGTTACTCGGAAATACGCGGCTACGCCCCAATAATCCTCGTTATAGCCGGTATAAGCGGTTAACCCTACGGGAGACGCCGACCACGGAATTTGATATTGATTAGAGCTGAACAAAATGATGCTCGACGCATAGGGATTGGAACTCGCATCGGTCGCGGAATACCCGAGCCCTAACGTATTGCCGGAATAACCGGCAAGGGAAAATTCGACCTCCGCGACGCTCGCGCCGGTAATCTTTTGCCGGGAGTACAGTATCGCGCTGGCGCCGCCCTCTTTTGCCGTAAGGGGCTGCGGCGGAACCTCCGGCGCGGATGCGTCGAATTCAAGGTCGTCTCCGTACGTCCCCGCGCCCGCCTGCCAAAGCTCGCCGTTAAGCGTCGCCGAATTAAATGCGGCGTTGTCTATGGGCTTAGAGTCGGGAAACACGACCTCGTCCCCTTCTCCCGGGATAGCTCCCGCCCGCTTCGACGCGCCGGGAGCAAGGTTGAACACAAACAGCACGGCCGCTAAGACCGCCAGACATTTTTTAAGATAATTCCGTTTCATATCCTTTTCCTCTCTCGATAAAATACACGGGTTTCGTTCAGATTAAGTTCGCGCAACCGATATTGGTCACGCTGAAATTCGTCACCGCAAAGTTACCGCCGTAGTTGCAGCATATCGCTAAATATCCCTCGGTATTGACCCCCGCGAACACGGCCTTAGGCGCGTTCAAAACAGAATCCGGTTGCGAGGCGTACTTATAGAATACCTCTACCCGGCCGCCGCGGGCTATGATGACGACGTTAACGCGCGTTTTCGACGCGTCGCTTTTACCGTCCTGAAAGAAGTTCTCAGGCATATCCTTACCGACGGAGCCGTCCTCCATGAGCATGTTCAAGCTCTTTAGCGACATCGTTTTGACAGCGTTCGCATCCGTCTCTACATAAGGGCTGAACATGATTGTCGCGCTTGTCAGAGGGTCCGCATCGCGCGTCGCGCGCCCAAGCGTCACCCCGATCCAGCTGCACAGCGAGTTACCGCCTATAGCCCCTTGCGAAATATTCAGCAGATCGAACTTTAACACGAAGTCGCCGTATTTTTCGCGCGGCCCGAAATAGGAGCCCGGATTCGCGCCCGCAAACAGCAGCGCGCCCGTATTGTTTTGGGTTGACGCATCCTTCAGCGTCGTAGGCATGGCGTTGCCGGTAATGTACCAATTCTCCGTACTGACTGCGACCAAACCGTCGTCATTTTTTACCGAAAAGTCGATGGCGCGGCTTTGCGCGGCGTCGGCCGTATAGCCGTTGACGAACAGCGAGAAGTCCGTGACCTCCGCTTTTGCTCCGCCGGACGCGCCGAATGCGAACGCGCCTCCCAGAGGCGACGCGCTCGTCAGCACGGCGACGCGCTCACCGTTTACCGTTACTGAAAGCCCGCCGATTTCTCCGGCCAGATTGTACGTACGGAAGTTTTGTCCGACCAGCGACGAGGACAATTTATGCGAATCGGTTTGGCCAAGACCCTCCCCGCTTCTTAAACTCAACGTAGTTGCCGTCCCGTCGTCGGTAAACTCTAAAACCGCTTTCGGAACGCCTTCCGTCAAGCCGAACGCGACGTACGCCTTGCCCGCGTCCAAATCGGCAAGCTTGATGTCGGCGGTTATGTCGAACGTTTTGACGACGTTCGCGTCCTCGGCTATGGCCGTCTTCGCCGTCAAGCGGGCGTCGGTTGCCGCCGCGGATTCGAGCCTTACGGACTGCTGTACGCCCGTTGTATACATCTCGGCGAATTGATTGGCGTACGTACACCAAACGCGGAAAGCCTTGGTCGTATCGGTGGGCTGCGAGCCGTAAATAAAGTCGATTACGTTTGCCCGGAACTCGCTTTGAAAGACGGTCGCCGCGCCTTGCGTAATCTTTAACTGCGAAACGGTATAGACTCCCGCCGTGGACATACTGCCGAAACCGAAATATCCGTCGATCGCAATGCCGCCCGACAGAGTGCCAAGCTTTACATAGGCCCCTTGGTCGTACGGATTGTATACGGCCGAATAAACGTCCGCATAGTTGTCCGCATACGACGCGCCCTTATGATAGTCGATTTTCAACTTGTAAGGCGTCCTATCCTTTTTAAACGAGACGTTCAACGTGTCGCCGAGTTGCCTGGACGCGTTGTCGGTATAGTTCTTGATTGTACTCTCGGTGATGATGAGAACGTTGCCTGTCGCGCCCGCCACGTCGCCCTTTATAGTTTGGAAGTTGAGGTCGCACGAGGACATACCGCTGTAAATAGCCATCCACTCGCCGGGCGCGCTTTTCATCGTGACCACGCATTCCAAAGTATAGTTTCCCGATAGGGGCGTTCCCTTGCCATTCGCCCCGACGTTATTGCCCATCCACGCCGCGACGGATTGAAATTGGCCCGCCCGCATTTGCAATGCGCCGCCCAAATCATTCAATGTGACCCCATCCGACGCGCTCCACTTGGACGAATCCAGAGTAGCGGCCTTGAAATCGTCCGAGAACACCGCGCTCCGCACGCTAACCGCGTCCGCGATCCGCGGCAGACTTATACCCGCGCACAAGCACATTGCGAGCGCAAGCGCAAGCAAGACCGGTTTCTTTTTCATGTTCCTTACCTCCTCGTTATATTAAAATTCTACGTCGGCCGATATCTTTGACAATATCCACCGCAGCAACAAGATAAATGGTATGCCCGCCGCCGAGAATAGGATGCCTAACGCGGCGGCGTCCGCGACGTCGGCATTGGAAGCCTTTATTATGTCCACGACCAGCAAGCCTATCGTGGACGTGCGGCCCTCGAAGCTGCCGTCGCCCGTCAGCAGCATGGGCTGCAACCAAAAGCCGAACACCGCGAGCGCGTTCAATACAATCAGCGTGGAAATGGTAGGCCAAGTCAGCGGGAGCATTATTTGAAACATTTCGCGCGCCTTGCCGACTCCGTCCAATTTGCCGTACTCGATAATCTCGGCGGGCACCCGCGCCATCGCGCCGCCGATTAAAATGACGTTGTAGCCCAAGCCCGCCCATACGCAGAATAAAAATACCATGGGCATAGCCGTCGGGCTCATTGCGGAAAAGTAATCGGGTCTTACGCCGAAAATCGTGTTGATAATATTGCTGAAAGGGCCGAACTCCGTATTGAACATGTATCGAAAGCTCATTGTCAGCACTACGATAGAAACTATCGACGGCAAGAAAAAAATTACGCGGAACAGGTTTGCCATCGGTACCCTTTTGAACATAAAGTAGGCGCATACGAACGACAGCGGTAAAATAATAAGGTTGTTGACGGGGAACACGGTAAGCGAATTGAGCAGGCCGTTTCTGAACATGGGATTCGCGCGGGACTCGCTGCCGAATATGTGGTTAATAATGTCGGCATACCGCCTGAAACCGTACCATTCGTTCAAACCCGTGGTAACGTTGACATGCCGAAAGGTCATCAGCAGCGAATCGAAATTCATGTACAGCCAAAAGACAAGAAAGTGAGCTATCGGCCAAAGCAGCATAAGGGAGATAAAAATCCTATCCTTATTCTGTTTCCGCCAGAACTTTTTCTTTGCCCCTTGCGTTGTCGGAGCGTTCGACTCGACGCCCGCGTTTTTTTGCATCACCGCTTGCATTTTTATAATCCTATCGACGCTTTCCAGACGTCCCAATTGCCGGCGGCGTAATCATACATTTCCTTGTTCAACTCTTGGGGAGACTTCTTTTGCGAGCCGTTAGCCAACTTTCCGTAAATCGTATTGTTGCCGTACTGCGCCCATTCGCGCGTTCCGACATAAGTAAAGATGGGACTTTTTGAATTGCGCCACATATTCGAGGAGTTTTCATATAACTGAAAGCAACTCTTTTGAAACTCGGTAATACCGGCAAGCTTGGACGGCTGATATTGGAACGGGCGCGGCATCCCCGTGGTCTGCGTGAACTTCTCGACGTTCTCCGGCCGATTCATAAAGGCCAGAAACGCTTTCGCCCAATCCTTATGCTCCGCGCCGGACGGTATGGCGGCAAAGTCGCCGGCCTCCGTGTTGCAGACGTCGGTCTCGACCGCGCCCTCGATCGCCGGAGTGCGCATCATTCTCATTTTAAAGCCGTCGCGGATAAAGCCCCTTATCTCGTTCTCAATCCAGCTACCCGTGGGAATCATGGCGGCATTGCCGGAAACGAAGTCGCGCTCGGCATCGATATGGTTTTTTCCTCCGGGATTCGTCATGCTGTTCTTCCAATTCCCGCTCCCGTCCACCAAAAGATCTTGGAACAGACGCAACGCCTGTTCTCTGCCGGGGTCGTTAAAAACGTCGGCGGATTCAAATTCGTAAAAGGACTTCCATGCGTTAATCCCCGAATGCTGCGCCCACCACGTGATGACGGGAAAATCCCAATAGCCGATATCCATTCCGAAACCGCCCCACGCAAAGGGAGCCTTGCCGATGTCATTCAGCTTTGCGCATAGATCCTTTAATTCCGCTTCGGTTTTCGGCGGCTCGTTATAGCCGACGGAGGCCAGCATATCCGCGTTGTAAACAAAACCCGTAACGGGCGCGGTCCACGGCATAACGTAGTAGTGTTTCTCCGCTTCCGGCGTCAAAACCGTCTTGCCCATATACCCGTAGTTTTCAAATTCGGGCACCAGCGATTGCGACAGCGTTTTGCCGTCATACTTGCTCGATATGCCCAAGCCGTCGAACGTCCCGTCGTAAATCGTATCCAGCGGCTCTAACTGCCCTTTACGCACATAGTCCTGCCAATTCGTATACAGTACGAACACGAGATCGGGCAAGTTGCGTCCGCTTTCCAATAACGTGGCCGTCTTTTCGGTCATTTGCGCGTCGCCGTTCAAATAGACGCGGACGCCGGTTTCCTTGTAAAAAGCCGTCGCGAGATCTTTTATCCAAACGGTACCCGCTCCCCCCGCGTAGTAACCGATCTGCAGATTGCCGTTCGGCCCGGAAACAGGGTCGGAGTCGATACCCTCTCCCGTGTTTTTATTGACGCAGCCGCCAAAACCGGCTATCGATATGACGGCCAACGCCGCGACGGCAAACACGCTGAACAATTTTTTCATAGACAACCTCCACATTAAAAAGGATTCCGGATTCAAAATCGGCGGCTACGGCGTCAAATCCGAAACGTCTCCGGATTTCCGAGGCGGATCACAGTTGTACACTTTTTGTACAAATTCCTCGGCTGGCTCACAAAAATGCCGCATTGTACCGACAATTCTATTATAACATACAAAAATATCGGTGTCAATACCGAAAATCGCTCAATATTGTATAATTTTTATACAAATAAAATATCTGAAACCGGGGCTTACTATCAAAGCCGGATATACGCTTTCCCGCTACACGCCGTTTCAAATTTTGTAAATCCCCGAGCTGCTTTTCGCTCCGTTTTGATCCGTCGCGGCAAAAAAGAACGCCGTCGTTCCATTCGGGATCGGCGTTTCGGCCCGTCCGTCCGTCCCGCAAATCACTTCCCTTGTATTCCACGTCCACGCATGGGGATCGGAATCGACCGCATTGTCCGTATAGACGAGCAGCAGATTATTGACCGAAAGGTTGCCGCCGGTTTCAAAAAACGCGCCGCCCGCGCCGGTTACGCCGCACGCCTTTATTTGCAGCATCGTGTTTTCTCCGTAAAGAACATGCCGCGCGAAATCAAAGACTTCCTCTACTCCCGCGCCGCTCTCCTGGCTATGGCTCAGGGCAACGCGATAGGACAAAAAAACCTTGCCCTTTACTATCTCGGCCGATTTTTGGCGGGACATACATGAAAAAGGCTCCTCCCGATTCACTCCGCCCACAAAAAGCGTGGGCTTAACGTCGTAAGCGAGATAAACCGACGGATCGTACCGGGCCTTCCATTTGTCGAAATTAACCTGACCTATGGCGGAGGCCGAGAGTCCCCAGCCCCAAAACGTCGAATCGTCATAGTTGAAACCGCAGCCGTAAATCGGGGCGAAAAAAGCGAATCGCTTGTCTATGCCCGAAGCGATACAGGTCAGATACGCGCCCCATGAAATACCGACCAATCCGATTCTCGCGCCGTCGGTTTCAGGCATCGCGTGTAAAACATTGAAAGCGTGGACGATGTTCGACACGCGCTGATATGTCCACGTAAATTCATCGGGCATGGTCATCGAGCCTATCGAACCGACATTGTTCTCGGCCGGGCCTCCCCGCTCGTTCGGTATTCTCAACCCGTCCCCGGCGTCCATGTTGGAAAAAATATCGGGAGCGATGGCAACGTACCCTCTGTCAACCCATTGTTTCACCCAACCGGGCTCGGCCTTGCCCAAGCCCCCGTGCACCAGCACCACCGCGGGGAAACCGTTCCTCGGCTTTTTGGACGTCGGGATTCCGACATAGGCGAATATTTTCGTGTGAGCCAAATTGCCGAACGGCACGGATGTATAAAACACGGCTTTAACGCCCTCGGGAACCGAAGAGTGTTTTTCCGTTTCCGTCACTTCGGGCGAATAAGCCGACAGCGAGGTAAAATCAAACATGGAGTCCGGCATTTCGGCGTCCTCAATCGGGTACGGGTTCGTATAGGGCTTTTCGCCTCCGCCGCAACCCGCAATCGCCGCACCGAATACGGCGCACAAAATCAATAGCAATCTTTTTAAGCGTCTCATCAAACTTCACCCTTGAAAAGATTATAGAGCGTTTTGGATTCATTGTCAACCGGCATCTACCTTTAAATTTGCTTTCATTTTGTTCAATTTTTGTTCATTTAGCTTTTCCGGCTTTTTCATTAGAATATATATTCCCTATCCTTCCATCGAAAATAAAGTTTCCGCAAGCGAATACGCAAACAGCCAATTCATATCCCGCTTAGGGTGATTGACGTTATTTGCGAGTAATGCGGTCGTATCGACGCCCGCCGCAAGCATTGTTTCCCACTTTTTATAGCAGTCGCAAACGGTAACGCCGTTCTCAAACGCAACCGCCTTTGCCGCCTCGACATATTTTTTTAGCATACCGCCGTTTTGAATTTCCGCTATCCCGTCGGCCAGATTTGTAAAGAACGGGTCGTCGTTATACGGCGTATAGGTGTTCATCATATTCGGCGTTAAGAATATACATAACGCGCCGCTTTTGATTACCTTACAGAAAATTGTTTTCAGAGATTTTGTATATGTTTCGATATACTCCCCGCCCCGTCCCGAATCGTTAAGCGCAAAACACACGACGACTAAATCGGGTGAAAACCTTAGCGCGTCGCGGTCTAATCTCGATAACCCGTCCTCCGCCGTGCCGCCGCTCGCGCCCGCGTTGATTATATTGATTTGCGCTTTTCCGTAAAGCGTTTTTATAATTTTCTCAAACTTTTTCGGGTATGAGTTTTCGTAATCGAATACGGTTTCAAGACCGTTTTTGCCCGTCTTGTAAATTTCAAAACAGCCGTGCGTTACGCTGTCGCCCAAAAACGCAACCGTTACGGGAGGCTTGCCGAAAATATCGTTCTGCTTATTCTTTAATTTCTCTAAAATCCGATTCATATACAATTCCTTATCCTTTACTATTGTCTATCAAAAAGTTTATTCCGTCCTCGCTTGTTTTTAATAACTTTTTGTATAAGGGACAATGTTGTTTCGTTATCACAGAACGGTCAAGCATTTTATCGTCGCCTTACAAATAGACAAGTATATCATAACTTACTTACATTCGGATACTTTACAGTGTAACATTTTATGTCGAAAAAGACAAGTAATAGAGAGGAGTGGACAATTTGCACTGAAAAAATATTTTTGAGATATTTTTAGGCGTTTCGCGCCGTCAGCGCGGTTTGTCCACTCCGGTAATAGAGGGAGTGACACAAAAGTATTTTTGTGAAGTAAATTGCAAGTAAAAGTGCAACGGTAGGAACGCAGGAGTTGAGAAAAAGATGATGACGGAATGTAAATCACCCGTTATCGCAGCGTTAAGGAAAAAGCGATGTCCGAAAACAATCTTTACAGTTGGAAAAAGGGCGGCGATCCGTTCCGCCAGCCCGTTGTCGATTTGACCGACTATTTCGGTTGTACGCTCGATTACTTTTTAGGGCGTGAGAAATAGTATTCCTAATAAATGTCCTCTGCAAAAATGTATTACTGTCTTTCAAAGGTAAAGCGGCTCGTGTTTTTACGCACAAAGCCGCTTTACCTTTTCAGTAGTGACCAAAATTTTCTTCGTCCAAAAAACATTAAATCGTAATTATGGAGTTATTTAAGTTTTTCTATATTCGTTTTTGAACTATGCGCGGTTGTGTATAAATTATTGCTTCCGTTGCCCCCGTTGCACCAGTTGCGCCGGTTTTGCCCGTCGCCCCCGTCGCGCCGGTCGGACCTATGTGTCCGCGCGGGCCTTCGGGCCCTGTCGGCCCTGTCGGTCCCCGCCCGCAGCAATGACAACATGCTTTGGGCTCGCAAGAGTGACACTCATAAATCACATAACCGCAACCGTTTACATAGCGGCTGTCATCAAAATCACAAGACATAAGAAAAAACCTCCTTTACCTATGTACCCCGACCCGTAAAAGAGGCTTCTCCTATTCAACAGTATATGCGGGAACCGGACGGAATGATCATAAAGCGGCGGCGCGCCCATTAAATTGATAAAAACGGCTTGAACGCCGAAGGCAACGGTATTTCTTTCTCTAACCGCTCTTGCTCCGCCCAAACGAACGTCGCATTCGTTCGGCATTCCTCCCTCCTCATCGTGCATTCGATATAATATCCCGTCATATTCCATATCCTATGGGTAAATTCGTGTTTACGCCGTGTCGACCGCAAAAGCTCCGACGGACGGCACCCCCACTCCTCGATTTTTCGGAACGCTTCCCGTTCGCTCAAAAAGCCCTGTACGTTGGGAAATTCCCACAAACCCTTTAAAAGGCCGTTTTCCCCCCGCTTCCGCACGGCGATTTCCGTATTTCCCTCCCCGTCGTTTTCGGCGTTTTCTTTACCGCCGTTCCTTTCGTCCTCTTTCCCTTCTCGGTCTCCGTCCTGCCCTTTGCGGATTAAAATAAAGACCGTTAATTCCGTCGCGGGCTTTTGCGGTTTGGCCTTTTTCAAAGGCAAAGCCGCCGCCGTCCCCGCCTTATACGCCGCGCAAGCCTCCCGCACGGGGCATTCCCCGCAACGCGGGTTTCGGGGAACGCATACCACGGCCCCCAGCTCCATCAGCGCCTCGGTCAAGATGCCCCGCCGCTCGGCCGCTCCGTAAACGGGCTTCAAAATATCCGAGGCCGCCGCGCGCGCCGCCGTATCCCCCGCCGTCCACGGGCGGTTCAACACGCGAGCCAGCACGCGCAATACGTTGCCGTCCACGGCGGGCGTCGGCAAGTTGAAGCAGATCGACGCGACCGCGCCCGCGGTATAGTCCCCGATCCCCGGCAATTCCAACAAATGCTCATATGCGCACGGAAGCGCGCCGCCGTACCTTTCGACAATTATGCGGGCGGCCTTTTGCAGGTTGCGCGCGCGGGAATAATAGCCAAGCCCTTCCCACAATTTAAAAAGGTCTTGCTCGTCCGCCGCCGCGAGCGCGCGAACGTCGGGCAAGGCGCGCATAAACTGGACGTAATAATCGGCGGCGACGGTGGCGCGCGTCTGTTGCAGCATGACCTCGGAAACCCACACGCCGTAGGGCGCGCGGTCGTTCCGCCACGGCAAAGCGCGCGCGTGCCCTTCGAACCACGCAATCAACGCGGAGAAGAACGGCTTTTCTTGCGGAAAGCCCTTTTTAGAAAAAAGGCCTTCCGCACCTTTCCCAAAAACTTTCATCTATCAACTATACAATAAAGGAACGTTCGCCTATACAAAAGGCCCGTTATAAAAAACGGGCCTTTCGCAATGTGTTTCATTGGTTTGCGAAGCAACGGGTATTAGTACCTGTTGTCATCGCGCCGACCGCCGAAGCCGCGGTTTTGTTTACGCGCTTTACGGCAAGCGGGACATCTTTTGGGCTCGTTTTGGAGCCCTTTCTCGGCATAAAAAGCCTGCTCGCTTTCATTAAAAATGAAATCGGAACCGCAGTCTACGCATTTGAGGGTCTTGTCCGGCATATTGGAACCTCCTTTAAAGATTTGGACCGTTTTAAAGACGTTCTTCGTAACCGGAAAGACCAACGAGATTGCTCGAGAGAAAGTGTTTAATGGATCCATAGGATAATACTATTATAGCACACTTTTTCCTAAATGCAAACCTTTTTACACGGTTTTCTAATTTTGTCCGTTTGGATCGTCGCCGTTCTCCCGATTCCCGTCGTTCGGCCGCTCCTAAACCTTCAATTCCCGCTTCGCATCTTCTCTTTCAAGTGCACCGCCAGCGCGGCCCCGACCACGTTTTCCGTCGTAATGCCGTACTTCTCAAACAAAATCTCGGCGGGCGCGCTCGCGCCGAACGTATCGATCCCGATCACGCGGCCGTCCAAACCGACGTACTTATGCCACGAATAGCTGCTGCCCGCCTCGACCGCCACGCGCTTGCGCACATTCAGAGGCATGACCGATTCCTTATACGCCTCGTCCTGTTTATCGAACAGCTCCATGCAAGGCACGGAAATGACGCGCGCGTCCACGCCGTGATTTTTGAGCTCCGCCTGCGCTTCCATGCACAAATGCACCTCGCTGCCGCTGGCCATCAACAGGAAATCGGGCGTTTCCTTTTCGCTGTCCGAGATGATATACGCGCCCTTCAAAGCGTCCGGCCCGCTGTACTTCATCGGCGGCAGATTCTGACGGGACAGCGCGACGGCGGTCGGCCCCGGCATCGTAAACGCCGCGATATAGGCGGCGGCGGTTTCGCGCCCGTCGCAGGGCCGGAACACCTTCATATTGGGAATGGAACGCAGGGAAATCAGCTGCTCGATCGGCTGATGAGTCGGCCCGTCCTCGCCGACGCCGATACTGTCGTGCGTCAGAACATACAGCACGGGCGCGTTCATCAAGGCCGACAACCGCATACCGTTTTTCATGTAGTCCGAGAACACGAAGAACGTCGCGCAATAGACGCGCAAGCCGCCGTGCAAGGCCATGCCGTTGCAGACCGCGCTCATCGCGTGCTCGCGGATCCCGAAGTGCATGTTACGCCCCGCCCGGTTTTCGGCCGAGTAATCGCCCTTGCCCTTCATGTGGGATTTGTTGCTGGGCGCCAAATCCGCGCTGCCGCCGACCAAATTTTGAAAGAAGTCCGCAAAGCGGTTCAGCACGACGCCGCCGGTGTTGCGCGTCGCGTCGGCCTTGTCGGGAAAGTCGTACATCGCCGAAAACTCGTACAGATCGCCGAAAGAACCGTCCGAAGCCCCGCCCGCCGCGAATTTCCCTTCCGTCCATTCCTTGAATTCCCCGTACAGGCCGGGATGGGCGGCGGCGTAAGCTTTCATCAGCTTGTTCCACGCGGTTTCGCTTTTCTTTTTTTTGTCGATGATTTTTTTCAGAAACGCTTGGACCTCGGCGGGAACCTCGAACGGCTCGGCCGTCCAACCCAAAGAGGCGCGCATTTTCTCGATATTCTCTTTGCCGAGGGGCGCGCCGTGAACCTCGTGGCTGCCCGCCAGCGGCGAGCCGAAGCCGATCTGCGTTTTCACTTCGATCAAGGTGGGCTTGTCGCTCTTTTTGGCTTTCTTAATCGCGCGGTCGATCGCGGCTATGTCGTTGCCGTCCGCGACCTTGACCGTGTTCCAGCCCAAAGCCTTGTGCCGTCCCAAAACGTCCTCGCGGAACGCGATATTCGTGTCGCCCTCGATCGTAATATTGTTGCTGTCGTACAGCACGATCAGTTTATTGAGCTTCAGCGTGCCCGCCAAACTCGCGGCCTCGTTTTCGATTCCCTCCATCATACAGCCGTCGCCGCACAGCGCGAACGTATAATGATCGGCGACCGGAAAGCCCTCGCGGTTGAATTTGGCGGCGAGCATCGTTTCGGCGATCGCCATGCCGACCGCGTTGGCGATCCCCTGCCCGAGCGGCCCCGTGGTGGTTTCCACACCCGGCGTGTGGCCGTATTCGGGATGTCCCGGCGTCTTGCTTCCCGCCTGCCGGAAGCTTTTCAAATCCTCCTTGGTCACGCCGTACCCGAACAGATGCAGTAAGGAATACTGCAGCATCGAGCCGTGTCCCGCGCTCAATACAAAGCGGTCGCGGTCGAAGAATTTCGGATTGTTCGCGTTGAATTTCAAATGCTTAGCCCACAGCGTATACGCCATGGCCGCCGCGCCGAGCGGCAGGCCCGGATGCCCGCTGTTGGCCGCCTGTACGCCCTCCGCCGACAACATGCGGATTGCGATGATTGACTGCTGTTCCAAATCGATTTGTGCTTTCATGTTTTCACTCCTTTTTTGCTTTTATTTGCGAGAAAAACTTTTGTAAAAAGTTTTTCTCGCGCTCTTTTCAAAACTTTCACCATCCTACGTAACCGAGCCGACTTGCCAAACGTAGCCCGCATCACGCCCGATATGCGACGGCCCTGATGATTTTGTGCATATCCTCACACCCGCCTTTTATATCGCTCTCATAATTCAACACCAAAATCGGCTCGTGCACGCTCATCCTCGCGGTCAAACACGCTTCCGGCGACACGACGCGGATTCCCTCGTATCCGTCTATTCTTTCCCAGCCCCGCGTTTTCGCCTCGTCCTCGATCCGTTTCAGCATGTCCGCACCCGCCGCCTTAAAATCCGCCGCCGCGATCGGCAGCCGCAGCTCCTTTTCCTCGAGCGGCGGCTTGTAATCGGCGATCAGTTCGTCGAAGCTTTTCCCGAGCTTGGCCGCCCGTATCAAACAATAGCTGATCAAATACGCGCCGTCGTCCAAAAATGAATTGTCATAAAAGGCCGCGTGCCCGCTCGTTTCGATCGCTAAAACGGCATTGACGCCCTCTTTTCTCAATCGCCGAGCCTCGTCTATGACGTTCCTATACCCCCGTTTAAAACGACGGTGACGGCATCCCAAGCCCTCGATATACGGCGTCAAAGCGCGGTGCGTCACGCTGTCGGTCACGATCGTACAGCCCGGATACTCCCTCGCCGACAATTTGGCGCACAGCGCGATCAACGCGTTGCGGTTGATATCGCCCCGCCGCCCCACAAGCCCCGCGCGGTCGGCGTCGGCGTCGAACACGATCCCCGCTTCCGCTCCCGATTCCTTTACCATAGCCCGCGCCGCTTTCATCGCGCTTTCGTCCTCGGGATTGGGTATGTGATTGGGGAAGCTCCCGTCCGGCTCTAAATACCGGCTTCCCGATACGTCCGCGCCCAGCTCTTCCAATAACCCGGCATAGAACCCGCCCGCGCCGTTGCCCGCGTCCACGGCCAATTTGCGGCCCGTCAACGGCTTTTCTTTCCCCGTTTCGGTTTGAAATTTGTTTTTGAGGAACGCGCGGTAAACCTGCAATCCGTCCGTTTTGACGATTTTGAAATGATTCTCCCGCTCAACCGTTAATCCGTCCGTAAATTTATCCTTTAAAAATTCCCCTCTGCGGAGGGGTGGCCGCGAAACGGACGGGGTGGCCGCCCGTTCTAAAATCCTCTCGATATCCTTCCCTTCCAATCCCCCGCCCTTCACAAAGAATTTCAGTCCGTTCATGTCCTTGGGCATATGGCTGGCGGTGAGCATGATCGCGGCGGCGCAGTCGGTCTCGGGAAATTTGGTCGTCATGAACATAGCGGGCGTGGTCGTCAAACCGCAATCGAGCACGGTCAAACCGCCGTCCGGCGCGGCCGCGGCGGGCTCCTTCAACGCCTTTAAAATACCCTCTTTCAAATCCATGGCGGTCAAACGGCTGTCGTGCCCGACCGCGAGGCGGGAAATTGGTCCCCATTTCTCCGCCGCGTACCCCAAAAACGCGCGCGCAATCCCGCCCGCGATTTCGGGCGTCAAGACCGCTTCCTTCCCGTCCGCCGCCAAAGCCCTGCCCCGCACGTCGCTTCCGCTTTTCAAGGTTTTGATATCCAACATTTGATTTGCCGTTTGCTTTTTTTCGGGGAATCCTTTTTACAAAAAGGATTCCCCGCACCCTTTTCAAAAATTTTTGCCGATGAAAAATATACTCTTAAAATAATAACAGAAAACGCTTTAAAAAACAAGCGAAATATGGTAAACTATTTGCATGATGGAAAATAAGGAATATACATTCGACGCGCAAGCGGTTTTAAACGAAATCCTCGCCCAAATGGCGAAGTACAAAACGGACACGGCCTGCAAGGGCGTCGTTCTGGGCATGTCGGGCGGCAAGGACAGCACGACGGTGGCGATGCTTGCCAAAAAGGTTTTCGGCGACGACGTGTTCGCCCTGCTCCTGCCCAACGGCGTGCAAAAGGACATCTCCGACAGCGAATCCGCCGCGCAAATAATCGGCGTTCGATACGCGACCGTCAATATCGGCCCCGCGGTCGAGGCCGTCCTCAAAAACCCCGCCCTGCCGGTCGAAAAGCCCGCCGCCCTCAACGTCCCGCCCCGCGTCCGTATGCTGACGCTGTACGCGGCCGCCCAAACGCGCGGCTGGCGCGTGGTCGGCACGGGCAACCTGTCCGAGGCCTATACGGGCTGGTTCACGAAATACGGCGACGGCGGCTACGATTTCAACCCGATCGGCAATCTCACAAAAACCGAGGTGGTCGCGATCGGCTCTCTGTTGGCGCGGGAATTCAATTTGGACGTGAAACGCTATATCGACAAGCTCCCCGCCGACGGTCTGACGGACAAGTCCGACGAGGAAAACTTCGGTTTCACCTACGCCACCTTGGACAACTACATTCGGACGGGTCTGTGCGAGGACAAACGTATCCGGGACAAAATCGACGCGATGCACGCGGCCTCACAGCATAAACGCGAAATGCCGACGGTGTTTTAACGGCATAGCCATCGTCGGATTCGGGCTACGCTTGCCCCGCCGGCTCGGTCACGTAGGCCTGACTACGCTCCCTCGCCGACACGGCAACTGTCGCCCGACTGCGACGCGTCTATGCCGTTAAAACAATCGCGCCGTTGCTACACAAAATTTTTCGGACTTAACGGCGGGTAATCAAAAAACGCGCCGAGTTTCATACCGAAGCCGCGCGCGATTTTCAAGCACGTTTTCAACGCCATGTTCGCGGTTTCCCCTCTCAAAATACGGTTCATTCCGCCGTGGGATATGCCCGCCCTTTGCTCCAATTCCCTTTGCGTCATGTTTTTTTCTTTCAGCAAGCCTTGAATTCTTTCCGCCACCGCTTCGATCATTGTCATAAATTTCCATGCTCCTAAAATTATTTTCATTCTTATATCTCCAAGGGGATATAATATTTAATTATACTCCCATAGTGCTAAAATGTCAATGGAATAGTAGCACACGGTGAGGAAAAACCCATGGAAGTTTTAATTGCGCAACGCATAAAAGAATTGATGACGGAAAGTGATTTGAACCAAGTAAAATTAGCCCAAAAGATAGGGCTGAAACAAAACACGATCAGCGCGTGGCTTTCGGGCAAAAAGCAACCTTGCATTGAAAGTCTTTGGCTTTTGGCGGATTGTTTTAAAACCGATATTGATTATTTGGTCGGCAGAAAGAAATATTAGCATTATGCTATAATTACAAAATATGAAACCACCATTTAAAGATAGATTGAAGGAATTAAGAATACAGAACGGTTTGACGCAAAGAGAGATCGCCAAGCTGCTTAACCTATCGCAAGTATCTTACCTGCATTGGGAGCAAGGAAAAACGCAACCGAATTTAGAAAGTCTAATCATCCTATGCCGCATTTTTGACGTGTCGGCGGGATATCTGATAGGAATAGAAAACTATGACGGAACAAAAGTAAAAATAGAATGACGGTTAGGCGCAAAAAGAGCTCCCGCGAAATCGGGCTTTGCCTGATTTCGCGCCCTTAATGAAAACCGCGTATGAGCGCGACTGCGGCCCGCCTGATGGGCGTGGGAGCGGAATAGCGGTTTTCAACAGAGAGGCTATACGGGGGGCACGAGCGAATTGAGGACACGCATGCCGTCTTGACCGACAGACGAATGAGCGAAGTCCCCCCGTAAACGCAACCTTTCACTTTTTACCTTTTACTTTTTACTTTAAATATGCTATACTATTCCCATGAAACGCTTCGCGCTGATCGGCCGTGAAATCGCTTTTACCCGTTCGCCGTTTGTGCACGGAGAGATTTGCCGTCTCGCGGGCGTTCCGGCGGTCTACGACGTTTTCGATTTCCCGCCCGAAGAATTTCCCGAACGCGCCGCGCACCTTCGGGCAACCTATGACGGCTTCAATATCACCAAGCCCTATAAGATCGAAATCGGCAAATACTTGGACAAGCTGGATATCAGCGCGGAGGCGGCGGGCGCGGTCAACACGGTCACGCGGACGCCGGACGGAAAGCTGATCGGGCACAACACCGACGCGGCGGGCTTTGCGGACAGCCTGATTTATCATTCGATTCAATTAAAGGACCGCGACGTTCTGATTTTGGGCGCGGGCGGCGGCGCGCGGGCGGTCGCGCAGGCTTTGCGCAAAATGTGTCCCCGCGTCGTCCTTTGGAACCGCACCTACGAGAACGCCGCCGCGGTGGCGGACGCTTTGGGCGACCACGTGACGGCGACCCGCGAGCTGCCCAAAAGCGGCTATTACGCGGTGATCAACTGTACGTCGGCGGGCCTGAAAGCGGGCGAATGCCCCGTCCCCGCCGATTTCCCGTTCCGCGCGTTCAAGGCCGCGGCGGATATCATCTACAACCCCCGCGAAACGGAGTTTTTAAAGCTCGCGAAACGGGCGGGCTTAAAGACGGCCAACGGCGCGGCGATGCTGTTTTATCAGGCCTTGCGCGCCGAATACCTTTGGCAGGGAATTACGTTGCCGACAGAGAAGGTGCGGCGCGTCGTGGAAAGTATATAGTGGTTAGTGGTCAGTGGTCAGTTAAAAGGATAAATCCGATAACTAACCACTGACCACTAACAAAGAGGTATTATATGAAACGCAATATAACAGTCATCAACGGCCCGAATTTAAACGTGCTGCACCTGCGCGAAAGCGTGTACGGCGGCGTCCGGTTGGACGATATCAACGCCGGCCTTGCCAAACGTTTCCCCGGCGCCGCTTTCACGTTCTTTCAGAGCAACAGCGAGGGCGCGCTGATCGACCAGATCCAAAAACAAACGGCGGCGGACGGCGTGATTATCAACGCGGGCGCGTACTCGCACTACTCTCACGCGATCCGCGACGCGCTTGCCATTCTGAAATGCCCGATCGTCGAGGTGCATGTATCCAACCTGTGGGCGCGGCCGGAGGAATTCCGGCACACGTCGGTGATCAGCCCCGTCTGCCGCGGCGTGATTTCGGGCTTCGGCCCCGACAGCTACCGTTTGGCCGTGGAAGCCCTAATCAACCTTACGACGTAAACCAATCCTCTTTTTCTTTTTCCCGTTGCGGCTTTCTTTTGACGGGCAACCCGTGATGGGCCGTCTTAAAGAAAAAAGCGATAAAGCACGTTTCCCCGTAAAGGAATATATGAGCGGAACAAATAAAGTTTTAATCACCAATATCGTCTTGATCGGCATGATGGGGACGTACAAGACCTCGGCGGGCAAACTCCTTGCCGACCGTTTGGAAATGCACTTCATGGACACGGACGCCTTTTTCGAGTTCGAGTACGGCATGAAGATTGCCGAATGCTTCAAACAATACGGCGAGGACGCTTTCCGCGACCTCGAGGCAAAGATTGTGGACCGCGTTTACTACTTCGAGAACACCGTCATCGCGACGGGCGGCGGCGTGCCGGAGCGTGACGACAACATGGAAAAATTGAAGCGGTACGGACTGATCATCCTTTTGACCTGCAATCCGAAGGAGCTTGCGGGCCGCTTAAAGCGCGACAAAAACCGTCCGCTGTTGCAGGGCTTTTTCAAAGCGCGCAAGCTGAAACAACTCGCGGATCGGCGGCGGGAACGATACGAAAAATACGCCGATATCGTCGTGGACAACACCGGCCTTTCGGTGGCGGAAACCGTCGAAAGGATTCAGGAGGAGATCATCAAGTTCTATAAGTAAAAATAAACGACCGACGTCATTTATCAGTTACCATGATTCATGCGGTGCCTGAAAACCCGCAGGAAAAAGAAATAAATCTATCCTATTTCTTTTTTGAATAAAAACAGGAGGTCCCTTTCATGTTCAAATCTTTCTTTTCCCCTCTCGTCCGCTTGAATATCAAGCAAATGACCCGCGCCGCCGTGATCGCCGCCCTCTACTCCGTGATCACGATTCTCGCCGCGCCCCTTTCTTACGGGCCGATTCAGCTGCGCTTTGCGGAAGCGTTCACGATCCTGCCCGCTCTCCTGCCCGAAGCGGTGATCGGCGTCACAATCGGGTGCTTGATCAGCAACGTCTTCACGGGTATGTGGACGGACATGGTATTCGGCACGTTGGCGACCCTAATCGCGGCTTTTCTCACCTACCTGATCGGTTGCCGCTTGAAAAAGCATATCTGTTTGGCGGCGGTTCCGCCCGTGTTGGTCAACGCCTTGATCGTCCCCCTGATCATCTTCGCCTATATCGGCGGCGATCTGGAGAGCATCGGCATTGCCGTTTCCGCCCCGTTCCTGATCTACCTATCGGGCTTTCTCTCGCTTGCGATCGGACAAAGCCTCGCCGTTTACGGCTTGGGGCTGCCGTTGTATGCGGGCGTCAAGGCGTATCTAAAAGCAACGGGCGGCAAGGACGGCGCGCAATCCGACAATGGTCAGTGGTCAGTGGTCAGTGGTCAGTCAGCGGACGATAGCAAGGGACAAGGGACAAGTGACGGGGGACAAGCAAAGGATAGTGGTCAGTGGTCAATGGTCAGCGGTCAGTTAAAGGAGTGTCATTCTTCCGTGAGTGAAGAATCTCCGCCGCCGAAAGACGACGGAGGTTCTTCGGCCCTATAAATTCCCGATTCCGAGTACCGCGTTATAATATATCTCAAACAGCTTGCCGATCTCATCGACGGGCAAGTTTTCGCCCGCCGCGTGGATTTTGTAATCCGTGCCTTCAAACATCGGCCCGAAAGCCGCGGCGCGCTTTAAATACCGCGCGTAGGTTCCCCCGCCGCTCGCTTTCGGCCCGTCCTCTCGGCCCGTGACCTTGCGGTACGAATCCAGTAAAACCCGAAGAATCGGATCGTCCTTTTCCAGCGCGAACCCCTTGTTGATTCCCGCCTCCAGCGTCCCGCCCTCGGGCAAGGCCCGCTTTACGGCGTCCGCGATTTCCTCCGGTCTCTTCCCCACGGGGCAACGGACGTCCAGCGTCAATTCCAATGCGCCCGCTTTCACCTTCAACGTCGAAAAATTACAGGTCAGCGCGCCGCTGATCCCGTCGTCGCAAGCAATCCCCAATTTCTTGCCGTCGGTCTCGCCGCAAATTTTATCCGCTATGAACGCCAAAGCCGCGTCGTCCGGAAACCGTTTCCGCAGTTCCGCGCACAGCTTCCACAGCGCGTTATCGCCCTTAAAACACTCCATCGAGTGCGCCGCCCTGCCGTGGCAATGAACGGTTTCCCATTCACAATTCACAAGGCACAATTCACAATGATCGGTCTTATCCTTTGCTTGTCCCCCGTCACTTGTCCCTTGTCCCTTGCTATCGTCCGCTAACTGACTACTGACCACTGACCACTGACCACTATCCTTTCCCTGTTCCCTGTTCCCTGTCCCCTGTTCCCTGTTCCCTACTCCCTGTCCCCTGTCCCCTGTCCCCTTGAATTGTGCATTGTGCATATTGCCCTTATTGATTTCCGCTCCCGCGTATTCGGGCACGACGTTTTCCGTAAAATCCCCTAAAATCCGGCCGATCCCTTTCCCCGCCGCCGCGCTCTTTAAGGTTATGTGCAAACGTATAATGTGCTTTTCGGCAAAGATCAGCGGAAAGTCGGCGTCCGGCGAAAAGCCGAAGTCCGGCATCGGCTGCGATTGAAAATAATGCCGGACACACGCGCTACCGCTTTCCTCGTCGCAGCCCGCGATCAGCCGCACCGTATTTTTCAGCGGCGCGCCCCGCTCTTTGACGGCTTTCAAAACGTGCAGCAGCACGACCGCCGCGCCCTTATCGTCGGTCACGCCGCGCCCGACCAAACGGCCGTCGATCTCTTTCGGATGAAACGGCGGCGTCGGCCACCCCCCGTCGGCGGCGGGTACGACGTCCAGATGCACCAACACGCCCGCCAATTTTCCGTCCGGCTTTCCGGGAATTTCCAAATGTCCGGCGTACCCGTCGGCGTTCAAGGCGGTCAGCCCGAACGCGCGGCCCTTTTCCAAAAACCAATCGAGAGCGCGGCCGATTTCCGTCCCGAACGGTTTGCCCTTTACGGGCGCGGCCTTTACGCTGGGGATCGCCGCCAATTCGCGTAAATCTTTTAAAATTGCCTGCGTCGTTTTCTCCACGGTTTATTTTCCTTTTCTTTGCATTCTTTATTCCGCGCGAGCGAACTTTTTTATAAAACGGTTCTCTCGCGCTCTTTCCAAAAACCTTAATCAATTATACTTGTCAAAAGGAACGATTTTCTGTATAATAGATAACAATTCAAACCCTCTATATTTTACCACAAAAAACCGCGAGTGTCACGCAAGTAAATGTTCGAGAACTGTATGCCGTCGGTTACTTGCACGACACCCGCTTAAAAAGGCGGAATTGAAATTGGACGACACCGTGAAAAAACCCTATAAATCGGAAGCCAGCAATCTGCACAGCGAGCACCGCGATAGAATGTACAAACGCTTTCTGACGCACATGTCCCTCGAAAGCTTCGCGCCCCACGAGGTGTTGGAAATGCTGTTGTTCCGCAACACGCCGATGCTGAACACATCGGAGATCGCGCACAGGCTGATCGAGAAATTCGGCTCCCTGCTCAAAGTCCTGCAAGCCCCGCCCATCGAATTGGATGCGGTCAAGGGTATGACGGCGCGGGCGGCGGTCGATCTGTCAGTCATGTACCATGCGTTCAAGACGCTGCCCGCCTCGATGAACGGGCCTATTCCGCAAGTGATCAATACGACGCAGAAGGTCCTCGATTTCGTCAAGAACAAAATGATGTACGAGGATTATGAGATGGTCTATATCATGTGTTTGGACGCCGCCGACAAGATCATCAACAGCAACACCAAAACGGATTACATGCCCCAAAGCGTGGCCCTCAACACCCGCACGGTCGTCAAGACCGCGATGACGCAGGGCGCAAGCAAGGTGATTCTCGTACACAACCACCCCAGCGGCGATCCCACGCCGTCGGCCGAGGACGACGCGATCACGCGGGATTCCTGCGTCGCTTTGGCCGCGATTGAAATTCTGCTGCTCGATCACATTATTATCGCCAAGGACAAGCATTATTCCTATAACCAAAACGATTTTATTCTGCATTCCCTGTCGGGCTCGCAAAACGAAAAGCTGCGCGGGATGCTGTCGATGTATGTCCGGCGGTGCAGTTTGAATCTTTGAACGAAAATTCATAGCCTATTTTAAAAGGAAAATTGAAAATTTCGGCCGAGTATCGTAAAGATGACTTTGTCGGCGGATAAGGGACTTATAGCATAATAAAAGTTTCTTTTGCGACAGGTCAACAATTTTCAGTTTTCAGTTTTCAATTTTCAGTTAAAAAAAGAGGAGTATCTCTAAAACCATGAACGAGACACGAGTAAGAACCCGTTTCGCCCCCAGCCCGACGGGGTACATGCATATCGGCAACCTGCGCACGGCGCTGTACGCCTATCTGTTCGCTCAAAAGAGCGGCGGCGATTTTCTGTTGCGCATCGAGGACACCGATGCGGGCCGCTACACCAAGGGCGCGGTGGAAATCATCTATAACACCCTGCGCGACGTAGGTCTGACCTATACCGAAGGCCCCGACGTGGGCGGCCCCTGCGGCCCCTATGTCCAAAGCCAACGGAAAAGCATTTATCGGGAATACGCCGAAAGGCTGATCGCCCTCGGCGGCGCGTACTATTGCTTTTGCGATAAAGAACGGTTGGAAAAGCTTCACGCGGACGGCGCGGCCAAATACGACAAGCATTGCCTGTCCCTGTCGGGAGCCGAAATCGAACGGCGTCTGACCGCGGGCGACTCCTATGTGATCCGTCAAAATATCCCCGAAACCGGCGCGACGACCTACACCGATTTGATCTTCGGCGATATCACGATCGACAACAAGGATTTAGAGGACAACATTCTGTTAAAATCCGACGGCCTGCCGACTTACAATTTCGCCAACGTCGTGGACGATCATTTGATGGGGATCACCTACGTGATCCGCGGGATCGAATACCTGTCCAGCACGCCCAAATACAATCATCTGTACCGCGCGTTCGGTTGGGAGCTGCCGAAGTACATTCACCTGCAACCGATCATGCGCGACGCGCAGAACAAGCTGTCCAAGCGGCGCGGCGACGCGTCCTACGAGGACTTGATCAAAAAAGGCTACCTCAAAGAGGCCGTGATCAATTATATCGCCCTTTTAGGGTGGAACCCAAAAGACGTAAAAGAGAAATTCACGATGCCGGAGCTGATCGAGGCGTTCTCGCTCGCAGGCATTTCCAAGTCCCCCTCGATCTTCGACGAGCCGAAATTGCGTTGGCTCAACGCTCTGTATATCAAGGAATTGCCCCGCGAGGACTATCACCGCCTCGCTTTGCCGCAGTACGAACAATCGGCGGCCAAAAACAACCGCTTTGAGTATACCCTGATCGACAATCTGCTGCACACGCGCACGGAGGTCTTTTCGGATATCCCCCGCCTGTTAGAGTTTATCGACAAATTCGAGGACTACGATATAAACCTGTTCGCGAACGACAAAAACAAAACCGACGCCGCGACGGCGCGCATTTTGCTGCCCGACATCCTCTCTCTCTTAAAAACCGTCCCCTCTTCCGCATGGAACAACGCCGAGCTGTTCGCCCAAACGTCCGCCCTCGCGGAAAGCAAGGGCCTCAAAAAAGCCGCGCTTTTTTGGATCATGCGCATCGCCCTGTCGGGGACCTTAAGCACGCCCGGCGGCGCGACCGAGCTTGCCGAATTGTTCGGCAAACCGATGACGATAGAGAGGTTGGAATACAGTTTAAAGCGGCTATAAAATTCCCCCGCTTATGCCTTTTCCCCTTTACTGAATATCGTATTTGTCTTTAATGCGTTTTTCGATATCGTCTGCGGACGGCAAGGCGTCGGCAAATTCTTTCGGCACAAAATCGGATAGCTTGTATTCGCTTATACCTATCGGTTTGTTTATATCTTTAAGCGCGTATTCGGCTGTTAGCTTATCCTTTTCTTGGCAAAGCATAATCCCGATTGTCGGATTATCGTCCTTGTGTTTCAGGATATCGTCAACGGCGGAAAGATAAAAATTAAGTTTACCGGCATATTCCGGCTTGAATTTCGTGTTTTTTAATTCGATTACTACATAACACCTTAATTTCAAATGATAAAATAAAAGGTCGATATAGTAATCGGTATCGCTTACGACAAGGTGATATTGATTCCCCACGAAAGAAAAACCGTTACCGAGTTCCAATAGAGTTTTTGCGATATTCGCCACGAGCTCGTTTTCAATTTCCCGCTCTATTATTTCGTCGCGGCGTTCAATAAAGTCAAACACATAAGGACTTTTCAGCGTTTCAATCGCTTTCTCTTGCTGCGTAGCGGTAAGTAAGCGTTCATAGTTAGCAGTCTTTTCCGGCAAGGCTTGACGCTCGTAATTTTTCATGCCAATTCGATTTTCTAAAACCGAGAGGGATAAGCCGTCCTGTATAATTTTATCCGCATACCACATATACTCCGCAAGGGTGTTTGTCTTGTCCAAAAGCAGAGTATTATGCGACCAACTAAATTGTGCAGACACCCTCTGCACAATTTGAGGATCGGTTATCGTTTCGGCAAACTTTTTCATATATTTAAGGTTTCGCACCGAATAGCCCCTTGCGTTCGGAAACTCCGATTTTATATCCCTCGCAAGGTTGTCGATATACTTATTACCCCAAGCGCTATTTTTCAAAATCATTTTGCCGACGTTGTGATAAAGCAAAATCTGTTCCCTGTTAACGCCCAAAACCGCTCTGTATTGGGCGGAGCGAATTTGCCGCTTAATCTCGTCAAGCGCCTTAAAATATTCTTATTCATTAACACCTTGATCGCCCCCGTTGTCTTTTATAAGGCTTTGCAAAAAACGAAGCCGTCGTAAATCTTTTCAAAGCAAGCCGCCCCGTTACCGATCCAAAAACCCGATGCCCAGCGTGTTTTCGCCGCAATGCGAGGTGATCGTGCAACCGGTGTGTCCTATGTACACATGCTCGAAGGTGAATTTCTTCGCGATCCTTTCCCGCACCGTTTCCACGACGTCGGGCGCGGCGGTCGAATAGGTGATAAACAACCGCTTTAAGTCGGGATCGGGGTGACGGGCGAAAACGTCGTCCGTGAACCTGGCAACGGCGGTCTTGAACGCGCCGCCCGCGTACTTCTTCCCAACCGACATAGAACCGTTCATCAAAATCGTCGGACGGATTTTTAAAAGGGAAGCGGCAAACCGCGCCAACCCCGAACACCGACCGCCTTTATGCAAAAATTCCAGCTCGTTGACCACGAACGAGCATTGTACCCTGCTCCGCGCCGCCTCGACCCCCGCGGCGATTTCGGCGGCGGATAAACCTGCTTCCGCTAAATCATAAGCGTACAGTCCGAGGGCGGCCAAACCCGACGACAGCGAGAGGCCGTCCACGATATGTACGTTCTGAAAACAGGCCGCGGCGAGCTTTGCGTTGCCGTGACACGCGGAAAGGTGCGAGGACAGCGAGATGTGGACGATTCCGTCGGCCGTTTGCAGTTCCCGCCGGAAAACCTCCTCGTAATACGCGGGCGGAATCGCGGCGGTTTTGGGCGTCCTTTTGGTTCGCTTATAATAGGCGAAAATATCATCGTTGGTCACGTTCACGCCGTCGAGATATTCCTTGTCGTCCAAAATGACGGAAAGCGGCGTCGTGACAAAATCCCCTTGGCATTCAAGGGGCATATCCCAAGCGGAATCGCCGGTGATTTTTATTTTTGTCACTGTTACTCCTTTCGCGTAATCAATACTATATAAATGCGATATTCAGGTATACGTTCCTTGTCCGCCGACAAAGCCGTCTTTACGGTTATTCGACCGCAATTTTCAGTTCTCAATTTTCAGTTTTCAACTCACTTATCACTGATTAAAGAACAGCACGCCCAGCGTATTCTTTCCGCAATGCGAAACGATCGTCGAGCCCGCGGGATTGATATAGACCTCCTCGAACTTGAATCGGGCGGTGACCTTTTCCCGTACCGTCTCGATCATGTCGGGCGCGACGGTCGAATAGGTGATAAATACGCGCCGCAAATCGGGCTCCGGGCAACGCGCGAATGTGTCGTCCACGTATTGAGATACCGCGGTCTTGAAATTGAGCCCCATGTATTTTTTACCGACGGTCATGCCGCCGTTCATCAGAATGGTGGGCTTGATCCGCAAAACCGTGGACATGAACCGCGCCAAGCCCGAACACCGACCGCCTTTATGCAGAAATTCCAATTTATCGATCACGAACGAGCATTGGATTTTGGACAAGCGGGCCTCCGTCTCGGCGGCGGCTTCGGCCGCGCCCGCCCCCGCGATCAATAAATCCTTGGTATACAGCGCGGCCAGCGACACGCCGGACGACAGCGACAGCGTGTCCACGACATGCACGTTTTTAAACCTTTTGGCGGCTTCCTTGGCGTTGTTGCAGCAGGCGGAAATGCCCGAGGACAGCGCGATATGGACGATCCCGTCCGCGCCCGCGGCCAACTGCTTTTCAAAGATTTCCTCATACAGAGCGGGCGGCGTGGCGGCGGTCTTCGGCGTTCTACCGGTCTTTTCCGCATACGCGTAGATATCGTCGTTGGTCAGGTTTACCCCGTCCAAATAATCCTTGTCGCCCAAAACGACGGTCATCGGGATCGCGATCAAATCCTCGCCCAATAATTCCTTGGGCATGTCCCAGGCCGAGTCGCCCGTAATTACAATCTTTGCCATTATATCGTTACACTCCTTTTTTAAAAGTGAAAAGTGAAAAGTGAAAATTATTGATCTGTCGAAGAAGCGGCTTTTATTATGCTATAAGCTCCTTACCCGCCGACAACCTTTCTTTTACGGCTATTCGACCGAAATTTTCACTTGTTTAAGTTTTCAGTTTAATTTCTACCTTTTACTTTCCTACATGCCGTTATTATGCTCAAACACCAACCTCCGCAGCCCGTCCCAAAAGCTCTGCTCCGGCGTCACCTTCATATAAACCTTGCCCTCGACGTCGGAGGCGGAAATCGCGCCGAGGATGCGGCTGTCGGAGCTGTTGTCGCGGTTGTCGCCTAAAACATAATAGCATTGGGGCGGAACGGCGATCGGCTCGCCCGTGGACGGCGTCTTATTGATATCGAAGCCGTAGTCATGCTCGCGGTAAGCTTGGCCGAGATAATCCTCTTGCAGAAGCTCCCCGTTGACGGCTACCCGCGCGTATGTCCGGCCTTCTACGACCGTTTCCACGAACATGATCTCATCGCCGCCGAGACCGATCACGCGTTTGATATACGACTCATTTTTTCCCGCCACTTTGAGCACGACGATATCGCCGCGCCGGATCGGAGATAAACGTGTGATATACGCGCCGTCGCGCACCTCGCCCCAATTCGTGTAGTCCGCGTAATTGTTAAAGGTCGGCTGCATCGACGCGCCCGATATGCCGCGCGGCGAGCTGATATCGCTTTGAAACAGCGAAGCAAAAATCACCGCGATAGCGATCACCAACGCGATTTGGATCAGCGAGAACAGCTCCTCGCGGCGTTTTATATAGGTATTTTCCAAATAGTCCGGTTGCATCTTTTATAGTGGTCAGCGGTTAGCGGTCGGTGATCAATGGTTAGTGATCAGTGGTCAGTGTCGGATCGCTTCGCTCCGATAATAAGCGGCTTCGCGTTTTGTGTCATTCTGTTTGACGTGAAGAATCTCAACCTCTTAAACTAACCGCTGACCGCTCCTCACGTCCACAGTATACTGCTGACCAAAATATCCGCCGGCCTCTCGAAATACAGCAGCTTGATGTCCGAGAAATCGACCAGCGCGACCTTTTCCGACGTTTTAAACGCGGACGGGTCGAGAACGATTTTTTGCCAAATCTCGCCGCCGCAAAGGGGCGTTTCCTTGGAATAATATCGAACGTCCTTGCCGTCCTTCAAGACCACGACAAAGGTTCCGGCGGCGGGCGAATAGACGTTGATTTGGATCGCGGAACCGGCGAGCAGAGGCGAAAAGCGCGGATCGCCGGGCTTGAACGTCGCGAGCTTTCCGATACCGGCCCGCGCGCCCTCGATCCCAAGGGGGCCGCGCGCAAGCTCGACGTTTTCCTTGCGGTGAATCAGGCAGCCGTTGTCCACGGTCGTGAAGCTGTCCCGCCCGCCCCCCGGCGCGTACAGCAAATGACTGTGCACCAGCGGTTTGCAGGGAGCGTTCAATTCGGCGGCGGTTTTTTTGATCACGCGCGTGCACAGGGACAGACCGAATTCATAGTGCACCGCGCCGTAAATATAAATCGGGTCGGGGATATCGAAGCTGTCCACGGCGGTGATAAACTCCCCGTCTGCGCCCGCGAACGCTTCCTTGCGCTCCCAGTTGCGGTCGCGAGCCTCGCCGCCGTAAGCGCAGTACAAAATGCAATGCTTGACGGGCAAAGCGGCGCAGGGCTTGATCGAAAAGTACAATTTATTTTCGCTGACCGTAAAGTGAATCGTGGGCTTGGACAGCCGCAGATCGTCCGCCGCGGCCGCTTCGAAAAACAGATCGAGGTCGGTGGATTCCGCAAAGCCGACCTCGCGGCAAAGCCCCGCCGACATCGACATGACACTGTTGGTTTCCGGCGGTATACGGGCGAAAATCTCGTAAAAGTTCGCAAAGCTGAAACGGTCGTCGTTGGTCGCGCCCATAAAAAGCACGGGGCATTTGACGAGCGGCGCATTGGCGATCGCCGAGAAAATGCCAGCAAAACGCTTTGCGCCGTCGTCGCCCGCATAGGTTTGCGGTTCGTTGCAGAATAAAAGAGCCGCGCCCGCAAGCCGTTTATCGACCGCCGCGAGAATCATGCCGACCGACGCGGCGATGCCTTTGGCCGCCAAAAGAGGGCGCGGCCGCAGATCGGGGAACGTTTCGGCCAAGCTCAGGGTACGCATACAGAGCGCGCTCCAAATATACCAGCAGGATTTTTTAACGACGCCTGTCGTGTATAGGTCGTCGATCAGCGCGTAATTGGCGGCGGCGTCGGCGGCGGCGTAAAAGGTTGCGCCGCGGGCCGCGCCCTCGCCGGAGCCGCGCAAATCGACGGTCAGCGCGGCGTATCCTTTACGGCAAAACGCCGCGAGCCATTCGCGGTCGATGCCGGTATCCGCGTCGCCCGGCAAAAAGACCGGCGTCAGCGTTTTCCCCGCGTCCGCCGCGCTCCGCGCAAAAATCCCGAACGCGCGCGTCGGGGCGACGCCCGGCACCGCCGTCGGGAACGGGCTGAAAAAGAATTCCCTATATTGAATCCCGTCCCGCTCGTACTCCGACAGGATATTGAGGTCTGCGTCGGTCAATGCGGGATCAAAGTTCAGCCATAGGTTTACCGGGTCAAAGAAATCTGCCATTTTTTTCGTTTCTTACCTTTTTAGAAGCAGTTTATCGTTTTAAGTGAAAACTGAAAATTTCGGATCTGTCGAAGAAGTAACCTTTATTATGCTGTAAGTTCCTTACCCGCCGACAACCTTTCTTTTACGATTCCTCGACCGAAGTTTTCACTTTTCAGTTATTTCTCAGCTTTCGGTTGAATCTCATACTCGTTGCCCGGCTTATCGATCACCGCGTACCCCGCCGCCTCGATTTCCGCGCGCAAACTGTCGCTCGCCTTGTAATCCTTATTCAACCGGGCTTGCCGCCGCTGTTCGGCCAACCGCAAAATTTCGGCGGGAATGACGGCGGATCGACTTTTCTTCTCCTCCGCGGGCGGCAGCCGATCCAACGACAGCCCGAATACTGTATCCATTTCCGACGCGGCCGCGTACACGGCGGGGTGTTTTTTCCCCTCTTTGACCATCGTCCACAGCACGCCGAGTGCGTACGGGATATTCAAATCGTCGCCGACGGCTTCGGCAAAGTCCTTTTGATACCCGCTCAAATCGGGCGCGGGCGCGGCGGCGGGCGCGGCTTTGTGCGCCTGTAAAGCCGTCCGCAGATTGCAAAGCGCGGTCTTCGCTCCGGTCAACCCCTCGAACGTGAAATTCAATTTCTTACGGTAATGGGCGTTCAGGCAGAAATACCGGAAATCCAACGCGGAATAACCCATCCCTTCGAGGTCGGAAATTGTGTACACGTTGCCCAAGGATTTGCTCATTTTGCCGTTGTCCACCATCATGAATTCGCCGTGCACCCAAAAATTGACGGTCTTTTTACCCTCTAAGGCCTCGCTTTGGGCGATCTCGTTCTCGTGGTGGATCGGAATATGATCGACCCCGCCGGTATGGATATCGAACAGCGGGCCCAAATATTTGCGGCTCATCGCCGAGCATTCGATGTGCCAACCCGGATAACTCGGTCCCCAAGGCGAATCCCAACGCATGATGTGTTCGGGCGCGGCCTTTTTCCACAGCGCAAAGTCGGCCGGATTGCGTTTCTGGGGATTGACCTCGACGCGCGCGCCCGCCCGCTGTTCCTCCAAATTGATCCCCGACAGCTTGCCGTAGCCCGGAAAGCGGGAAATATCGAAGTAGATCCCGTCGGCGGTTTCGTACCCGTACCCTTTTTCGCAGAGCTTGACGACGAATTCCAACATCTCGCCGATATGGTCGGTGGCTTTCGCGATCAGCTCCGGCTTGCCGATATTCAATTTTTCGATATCGGCCATAAACGCCTCCGTATAGAACGCGGCGATTTCCGCCGGCGATTTTTTTTGCTCGCGGGCGGCCTTGTTTAATTTGTCCTCTCCTTCGTCGCCGTCGCTTAACAGATGCCCCACGTCGGTGATATTCATCACGCCCTTCAACGTATAACCGTTCCGCTTCAACGCGCGCCGCAATATATCCATAAAGATATAGGTGCGCATATTGCCGATATGCGCGTAATTATAGACCGTGGGCCCGCAGGAATACATGCTCACGGTCTTGCCTTTGAGAGGCTGAAATTCCTCTTTTTGTCGTGTTAAGGTGTTGTAAAGCTTCATATCCTTTCTTTCATTGAAAGATGTCATTAACTGAAAAGTGAAAAGTGAAAATTATTGACCTGTCGAAAAAGTAACTTTTATTATGCTCTACGTTCCTTACCCGCCGACAAATTTTCTTTTACGATTCCTCGACCGAAATTTTCAGTTTTCAGGTTTCACTTAAATCATTTCTCATCTTTCATTCTTTCATCTTTCACTTATATAACGGCGCACTTCCTCTTGTCGTCGGGATCGATCACCACGTAATGCGCCGAACCCGGCACAAACCTCGCGTCGGCGGGCGACATTGCCTCGCACGTAAACGCGTCTCCGCCCGCGGGCTGCACCGCAAAGCGAACGCGGACATATCCGCCCTCCTTCGGCGTGACCGCCAAAACGCGCCCCGCCTCCATTGCGCCGACGCGCAGGATGCGAATATTTTCGCCCTCGGTATCGGAGCCGAACGTGACCGCGCCTATGCTGTCCCTAAACGGCGCGGACGCGCCGTTTACGGGGTTCTGCGAATCGACGGATTGCGTACCTGCCGTTGCGGCGGGCGCGGATTCATCGGTTTGACTCCCGTCTTGTTGAACGCCGGATTCTTGGTTCGCGGCGAACCGCTCTGTTTCGCTTTCATAGTCGTCCTCCTCTATTTCCTCTTCGTCGGCTTCATCGTCATATGCCTCGGCTTCATCGCCGTCATACGCTTCCTCGGTCTCTTCCCCGTCGTACTCCTCGGCTACTTCTTTTTCCGTTTCCCCGTCGGTTTCTTCCCCGTATTCGGTTTTTTGCTCCCGTATGATCGGCGCGGGCGGCTCGATGACCTGCGTCAATGTTTCGGCCCCCGTCCTCCCCCATTTAGCCTGCAATTCCGCTTTCAGTTCGGCGACCCTGTTCCGCCTTTCCTGTTCGGTCTCTATTTCCTGCCGCCGCTTGGCCATTTCCTCAAAGTCGGACGTTCTATAGGTCGGCGGCGCCGTTTTCGTTGCGGGCCCCGACGGATCGCCCGGCTTTTTCTCATATCCCTTGTTTTTACTTTTGGCGACCGCCAGGATCGCAACGATCACGACGGCGAAAACGAAAAACAGCACGAATTGCAGACCGCCCTCCGCGCAACCCGGCGTCGCCGCCGCTATGAAATTTTGTATCGCACCGTTCATTTTTTTCGTGGTCAGTGGTTAGTGGTCGGCGGTTAGCGGTCCTTTTCCTCGATCATTCTGTACAGCGCCTCGATTTGGCAATGCAATTTATGGAATTCCTCCATGACCGGGTCGGGCGTCGCCTGGTCCAAATCCTCCACCCGCAAGCCCCCGCGCCGTACGATCCGCGCCGGCACGCCGACGACGGTGCTGTTTTCGGGCACCTCCCGCAAAACCACGCTGCCCGCGCCGATCTTGGCATTGTCGCCGACCTTGAACGGCCCTAAAACCTTTGCGCCCGCGCTGATCATGACGTTGTTGCCGATCGTGGGGTGGCGCTTGCCCTTGTCTTTTCCCGTGCCGCCCAATGTGACGCCTTGATAGATGACGACATTGTCGCCGATCTCGGCGGTCTCGCCGATCACGACGCCCATGCCGTGGTCGATAAAAATACCCCGCCCGAGCTTGGCCGCCGGATGGATTTCGACGCCCGTAAAGAAACGCGCCGTTTGGCTGACGACCCGCGCAGAAAACTTCAATCCGGCTCTATACAAAAAATGCGCGAAGCGGTACGCGAGCAGCGCGTGAAAGCCGCTATAAGTCAGCGCGACCTCGAATCGGCTGCGCGCGGCGGGATCGTTGAGCATAGCGGATTTCAGATCCGCACGTATATCGCCCCAGGCGGTTCTTTTCCGGGGCTTTCGCTTTTTATCCGTTTCCATGACAGTACCGTATACCGGAACAAAACAGAGGGGGGTATTGAGCTTCCGCCGTTTATCTATTAAGTATACCACAAAAAATCGTTATATACAAGCGCAATTTTCCCGGGCACGCGTTTCGCACCCTGAACGCTTTCGGGTAAATAAACATTGGAGTGCGCTCCAATGTTACAATAAAAGCACTTCAATATTGGCAAGTGAAAAATAAGTTGTAAGTGATGCAAAAAAAGTGTTGACATTAGAGTGCGCTCCAATGTTATAATGAGAGCACTTCAATATTGGCAGGTGAAAATATGGTATGGAATATAAAACAAATGGCGCAGATGTCCGGAATATCGACTGATTCCTTGCGATATTACGACAAATTGGGAATCGTATCTCCCAAACGCGCGGAGAACGGGTATCGCTATTATGATGAGCGTGATTATATCTATTTGCAGTATGTGTCAGTGATGAAATATGCCCGCTTTTCACTTTCGGAGATCAAAAAGGTCATCCGAGGGTTGGGGCTTGAAATCAGTGACGAATGTAACAGGAAAAATCTTGGTCTTTTCGTCAGTAAACGGACGGAGCTTCTGAAAATGATTGAGAATTATCGAGGGATTATAAAACTGCTTGATAATTTACTTCCCATGATGCGGGACAGTAAAACTTATTGCGAAAACGAGAGGCAGATCGCGGCTTTCGTTCAAGATATTTATAATCAGATTATTAAATGAATGGAGGTACCATCATGAAAATTGTCATGTATAAAAAAACGATTGCTGTTTTGGTCTTCGTTTTACTTATTTCGCTGATCTCTTTGTCCGGCAGATATTTTTATAGGAACGCAAAATATAGAGAAATCATTGCAGGCATCATGATTGAATCGCCCGATTTATCGAAAATCAGCAACGGCGTTTATGACGGATCGTTTGATGCAATTATGAATGCGGCCGATGTTAGCGTAACTATACATGATCATAGAATAACAGATATCAAAATCAACAATCACAAAACCGTCAAGGGGCAACAGGCAGTACGGATAACGGATGAGGTTTTATCCGCTCAATCCCTTGATGTTGATACTGTCACGGGCGCTACCAAAAGCAGTTTAGTCATTTTGAAAGCAATTGAGAATGCGATTGAGAAAGGATACGGCAATCAATAATGGAGTGGTTGGAACGTCAAGATTTTTTAATGAACACAACGGTAGAGCAGAAAATCGGCGGCGAGGACGCTGCCGCCGCCGCTCAAAACGCCGTGAATGAAATCAGCCATCTGGAATCCCTTATGAGTTTCTTTATCGATAGCGGTGAAGTGGCCCAAATCAATCGTTCGGCGGGACGGAAAGCGGTTTGTGTCGGTAAGGATGTAATGACGGTTTTAGGCGCGGCAATTCAATTCGCGGAAATTTCCGGCGGGGCATTCGACATTACGCTTGCCCCCGTTATTGATCTTTGGAGACGTTGCGGAAAGCAATCTGTATTGCCATCCTCAAAGGAGATTAACACTGCGTTATCTTTTTGCGGTTATCACAATTTGCAACTGGATAATGAAAACAATACCGCTTTTTTACGGGGTGACGGTTGCCTGATAGATTTAGGGGCAATCGGTAAAGGATATGCCGCTGATTGTTGTATTGAAATATATAAAGCGATGGGGATTCAGTCGGCTTTTATCAATCTGGGCGGGAATGTAAAAACATTGGGAAACAACCCGGACGGACGGCCTTGGGCAATCGGAATCCAGCATCCCGATCAGCGGAGGGGAACATTCTTTGGGGCATTAGACATACAGGATCAATCCGTGGTTACGTCAGGTGCATACGAACGGTATTTTGAGACGGGCGGTAAAAAACATCATCACATTGTAGATCATAAGACAGGACGGCCCTGCGATTCAGATATTAAAAGTGTTACCGTTATTTGTCAAAGCTCTATGCAAGCGGATTGCCTTTCTACTGCCGCATTTGTTTTGGGATTGACTGATGGGATGGACTTAATCGGCAAGACGGACAATACGGAGGCGGTATTTTATACGGAAAACAATGAGATTTATATAACAAGGAATTTACCGGGTCAATTTCATTTGCAAAAAATTAGCCGTTTAGATTGTTATGTTTGCCGATAGAAAAATATATTTTTTGAGAGGAGTTTTTTAATGAGTGTAATAATTGGATTGATTGCGGGAGTCTTTTATATCGCATGTCTTTCATACGGTCCGCTAAAAGGGAAAAAAGTATTTGGTAAAAGGTATACCTTTAAGACACATATTTTTATTGGAGTTGTACTGTCGATCGCTTGCGTTCTCCATATATACTTAGCAGGTATTCAAATGCAGTTTTCTTCCGGTATCCTTGCGGTGCTTTTCATTTTCATAAGCATCTTGTCCGGCGTCATTGCTTCTAAAACAAAGAAGATACGTACCGTAAAGCATGTTCATGTGATTATTAGTATTCTGGCGTCGCTGACCGTTTTACTTCATATTTTTGATAAACTGCTGAAATAAACGAATAGGAAACCATCAACAAGATTTCTTAAACCCGGACAATTTAACTTGCAATTTTCACTTTCGGGCAAGTTGGTAAATTCCTTTTGACAAAAGAACAATTTTACGGTATACTACTGTAAACACAAATTTTGGCCCTTGAGGCCAATTCAAAAAAAGGTGGTAAGAAACAATGGACAAAAAGCAAGTGAAGGTTCCCGAATTTGATTGGAAACGCATCGGCGACATCGAGGAGGGACGCAAGAATTTAGGGCAAAGCCTGCCCGTCGCGGTCTATCGGTTGATGCAGTTTACGGTCTTTGACACGCTGCAAGCGCACTACGGCACCGAAACCGCGCAGGAGATGTTCCGGCAGGCGGGCTTTTCGGCGGGCATGGCTTTCGCCAAAAACAACCTCAATTTGAAAGCCGCCTTCGACGCCTTCGTCGCGGAGCTGCAAAGCGTTTTAAAGACGTTGGCGATCGGCATTTTGCGGATCGAGAAGTCCAACGCGGACAAAACGAAGCTCGTTTTGACGGTGTCCGAGGATTTGGATTGCTCCGGCTTGCCGGTGGTCGGCGAAACCGTCTGCCACTATGACGAGGGCTTCCTCGCGGGCGTCCTGAAGGCCTATACCGGCGGCGACTACGAGGTAATCGAGATCGACTGTTGGGCCAGCGGCGACCGCACCTGCCGGTTCTCCGCCGACAAGAAATAACCTTTAATGGCCGAAAATTCCTGTACGGAAATTTTCGAGCAGCTTTCCGCGGGACTAAAGAAATTGGTCGTCGCAGATTTTGTGTTGCTTGACGAAGCCTCGGCCGCGCCCGGCGCGGTTGAGGCTGTCGTCGCGTTCAATAAATTATCCCAAATGCTCAAAGAGGTTTTCGAGTTCTCGCGCGAGCTGTCCAACGGCAACGTGTCGATGACGCCTCCCCCGCGCTCGAATTACCTCGCCATGGGCTTAAAGGTTATTCACAGCCAGTTGATGCACATTATTTGGCAGGCCGAGCAGATCGCGGCGGGCGATTACAGCCAAAGCATCGATTTCATGGGCGATTTCGGCAAAACGTTCAATTGGGCGGTGGAAAGCATCAAAAAACAGCGCGAGGAATTTGACGTCAACCGCGCCATGATGCTGAACCTGTTCAACTCGCTGCACTCCGTGATCGTGCTGATCGACAAAGAAACCGACAGGATTGTGTTCCACAACGAAACGGCGGCAGCCCTCTGCGCGGGCCACACCGACTTAAAACACGAAAAACGCGAGGGCCTCCTGACCTATCTGTACAAGCTGTGCAAACGGCCGCCCGCCAGCGGCGAGGATATCGTTTATTTGGATTCCCGCTCGAACTGTTGGTTCAAGATCATCATGACCGAAACCCGTTGGACGGAAAACAACAACGTCACGCTTTTCAACTGCGTGGACATCACCAAGGAGCAAACCGAATACGAGCATATGAAAGAGGCGTCCTACGACGCCCTGACCGGCCTGTATGCCCGCAATCAGGGCTTGCCCAAGGTGGAGGAGCTGTTCCGTAATCTCAATCCGTCCTGTTATCTCTGCGTGACGTTCTTCGATTTGGACGGCTTAAAGCGCGTTAACGACACATTGGGCCATGCGGCGGGCGACAACCTGATCAAACGGTTTGCCAGCGCGTTAAAGCGTACGTTCCGCGCGGGCGATATTATAATCCGCATGGGCGGCGACGAGTTCGTGGCGGCCTTTATCGGACGCGACGAAAGGGTCGTCGACGATGTTCTGCGCCGTTTCGCGGAGAACGTGGAAATCGAGAACGTGGACAACGATATCCGTTTGGAATACAGTCAGGGCCATTGCAAGGGCGATTACCGCGAGCATACCACCGTCGCCCAAATGATCGAACAGGCGGACGCCTTGATGTACGAGCACAAGAAAATCAGGAAAGCGGCCAAGGGTTTGGGCGTCAACGATCGCTAACGCGCTTCGCGCCCTTAGCGCGCTCTGCGGGCTTTTACCTCGCCCCTCCAAAAAAACTATGGCACGAAACCATGATTCCCGAATTTAATTATACGAGTGTAATTATACGAGTGTAATTAGAGCTATGTCAGAAATTACCGAAAAACTATTTATTGTATCGTGTCGAACATCTGCACACGCAAAGCGTCCAAACGGTGAAATGATTACCCTAAAAAAGTCTTGGCAAGTTGAACGCTTGCGGAGTGGCAGAGAATATGAAATCACATATATTTTAGATGGAAATGTTGGGACATCTATCGAATCATATGGCGTTAAAGAGATAATTGATTCGTATGGGGCTAATTTGAGAAAACATGAAGAAGGACTGGTAAGATTTTCGGATTTGGAAAAAAAGGGGAATGGAGTATTTTTAAAAGAAAAACTTGTTGAGCTAGATGAACTTGACTTTGAAAAATTATCAAAAGTAATCTCAGCTGAAAATGCATTAAAAAATGCATTATTTGTGAGAGTCTTTCCGCCCAAGCTAAGCCAAATCGTCCCTCCCAAAAATGCGGCTCCTACATCTGGCGTTTCATTAAAAGACGCTTTTTCCAAATTATTTAATAATAAAAATGGGTCTAAAATTAGAGGGATTTTCACTACAGCAAATGCAAATGATACATATGGATATAGCTTGGATGTATCCTACAAAAGAGATGAATGTGCAGCTATGATAATTGTAGGGAGATATTATCCGAATGATTATAATAAACCGGATAGAACAGAAAGAAAAATATCCAATTGTTTTTATTTTCATGCAAAAATAAATAAGCAAATGATGTTTACCCATTTTGATATTGCAAAAGAGGAATTTAAAGATTCAGAACACCTAAGAAGTATTGTTGACAGTCAACAGAAAAATGAATTCTGCCACCAAAAAATATTGAAAATTGATTTAAATTTAGGAATTAAAAGTAAAGAAATTTATTCTATTTGCAAAACGGTTTTTCCTTTTGATAGTGCGGGCGATGATGTGCTGTCCGAATTTTTATAATGCGAATATTCGTAAATTTGAACCATTCCCCATACCTTGAAAACGGAATCAAACGCGCTAGAATGCAGCTCCGGAATTTCTTTAATGATTTGCAGCTAACTTGTAATACAGCCCGCGCTTCTCCATGAGCTGCTCGTGCGTGCCGGCTTCCGCGATATTCTTATCGGCGATATACAGAATGCAATCCGCTTTTTTGATCGTGGACAGCCTGTGCGCGATCACAAAGGACGTGCGCCCCCGCAAAAGAGCGTTCAAGGCAAGCTGAATTTTGGCCTCGGTTTCGCTGTCCACACTCGACGTGGCCTCGTCCAAAATCAAAATTTTGGGATCGGCCACGACCGCGCGCGCAAAGCATAGCAGCTGCTTCTCCCCCACCGACAGGCCCGCGCCCTGCTCGGACAGCTGATGCCCGTATCCGCCCGACAGCTTCTCTATAAACTCCGACGCATAGACCGTTTCCGCGGCCTTGATACATTCCCCGTCGGTCGCCGACGGACGGCCGAAGCGGATGTTCTCCATGACCGTCCCGCCGAAAATGAAGGTGTCCTGCATCATCACGCCGACCTGCTCGCGCAAGGATTGCAGGGTCACGTCCGCAACGTTGTGCCCGTCCACCGTCACCTTGCCCGCCGTCACGTCGTAAAAGCGCGACAGCAAATTGACGACCGTGGACTTGCCGGCGCCGGTCGGCCCGACGAGGGCGATGCACTTGCCCGCGGGCACGTTTAAATTGACGTTCTCTAAAATGTTGTGCCCTTTTTCATAGGCGAACGTCACGTTGTCAAACGCCACCTCGCCCGCGATCGGCGGCAACTCGTAGGCGTTCGGTTTATCAAAGATCGAGGGCTCGGTGTTCATGACCTCGAAAATCCGCTCGACGTTGCTCGACGCCAGGCTCAAGCCCTGAAATTGCGCCGCGATATTGTTCAAGGGCCCCACGTACATGCCCATATAGCCGATAAAGCTCGACAATAAGCCGATCGACATGCCGCCGGCGGTGACGCCGGCGCCGCCGTTCGTCGCCAGCCACAGCACCAAAATATAGGTGCCGATAACGGCCAAGCTGTAAAAGCCGTCCATCGAGGGCCATAACGTTTCATTCAACCGAATGAAACGGCGCCACCGTTTGTTGACGTCCTTGGACAGGCCGTCGTAGATCGCGGTGTTGGTTTTGGCGCGGCCGAACGCTTTCGTGACGAACGAGCCGTTGATATTCTCCGCGATATAGGCGGTGCGGTTGCTGATCTTGTTGCGCATGTCGCCGCTGCGCTTGTGCAAAAAGTGGTAGATCGTGAAGAACAAACCGCACAGCGGGATCATGCAGGCCAACGTGACGGACGCTAACCGCCAATCCAAAACAAAGAGCCAAAACGTGACGAGGATCATTTTGATCACGTCCACGATCATGCCGATGATCGTACTTGAAAAGATATTCGCCAAATCGTCCACATAGTTGGTCACGCGCACCAAAACCTTGCCCGCAGGGCGCGAATCGTAGTAATCGAACGCCAACTTTTGCAGATTGTAAAAAACGTCGCGCCGAATGTCACGCACGATCTTATAGCCCGTTTTCGCCATGATCCGCGAACGGAAAAAGGTATAAATCACGTCGGCCGCGGCGACGCTCGCCCATGCGGCCATGATCCCGATCGCCAACCGCACATACGCGCCCTGCGCCTCGAAAACCCGGTCGATGATGATCCGGTTGAACAGCGGCGGCAGCAACGCGACCAGGCCCATGACCAGCATCAGGGCAAAGATAAAGGCGATCGTCTTGCGATACGGTTTAACGTAACGCAAGATGCGGAACAACATGCGTCCCTTGAACCGCTCGTCCAACCGCTCGTCTTCAAAAAATCTATTGCGTTCAGCCATAATTTTAAATTGAAAACTGTCAATAACTGAAAGGTGAAAACTGAAAACTGAAAATTCCGGATCTGTCGAGAATGCGGCCTTTATCATGCTTTACACTCCTTACCCGCCGACGAACTTTCTTTTACGGATATTCGACCGAAATTTTCAGTTTTCACTTTTCACTTTTCACTTGTTTAAGTTTTCAGTTGTTTAATCCTCATTCTTTCATTGCTCTACAAAGTCTCCGCCGCGTGAGCGGATTGCGCCTCATAGATCGCCGCGAACCGCCCGTTCAGCGCGAGCAGCTCCCGCAGATTGCCGCGCTCCACGATCACGCC
>BNZQ01000006.1 GCA_026001225.1 Clostridia bacterium | reverse complement strand
CGCGGGCTTAATTCGGGCTGAACTGTCGTTCAGGCAACGTGCGGTCTTCTTGTACACTCTTATCAGGACTCTGTTCCGAGCTTCCGTAAGAAACCGCTTCACCGTACCTTGAAAATTGAATAGTCTAAATCACGGCAAATTACAACGCCGCTTTAAATTTCTGCGCCCACTCCGCCATGTCGGCTGCCTGTTTTTCCGCGTGGACGCTGATGCCGCCGCCGCCGGTCAAGCGGCCGATCTCCGCGATAAATCCCGTTCGGTCTAACGTATTGACCGCCGTTAAGGTTTTTTCCTCTTGCTCGGATTTGCTGATTAAAAAACTGCGGTCGGCCATCGCCGCGATTTGCGGCATGTGCGTGACGCAAACGACCTGACGGGATTTGGCGATTCGCGCCATCTTGCAAGCCACCGCTTGCCCTACCCTTCCGCTGATCCCCGTGTCGATTTCGTCGAAGATCATCGTGGGCGTGTTTTCCGCGCCCGCGCCGATATTTTTCAGCGCGAGCATGAACCGCGACAGCTCCCCGCCCGATATGATTTTGGCCAAAGGTTTAAGAGGCTCGCCCGGATTCGGGGACAAAAGGAATTCCGCCGTGTCAAAACCGTCGGCGGTAAATCGCGGCGTTTCAACCGTTTCGTTGAAAACGACCTTAAAATGCGCCTTCATGCTTAAATCGGACAATTCTGAAGCGATTTTTGTTTCCAATTCGACGGCGGCCTTTTCGCGCAAGACGCGCAAGCTGCCGCAAACCGCACGGGCGCGCCCTGCGACTTCCCGCTTTTGCTTGTTTAACCTTGCGATTTCGGCGTCGCCGCCGCTGATCCTGTCGTACTCCGCCCTTGCTTTTTCCAAAAATTGGTTGATCTTGTCCAAAGATCCGCCATATTTCCGCTTGAAATTGCGAATCAGTTCCAAACGCGCTTCCAACGCGTCCGCGTCCTTTTCGCTGTAATCCAACCCCTCCGCGCAAGCCGCCGCTCCTTGCAACGCTTCGTCCGCGAGGTCGCAAGCCGTCCGCAATTTCTCCGCGTATTCCTCGATTTCCAACGAATACTCCGCCACGGATTCCAACGCGGCTGCGGCCCGGTTCAAGGCGTCGGAAGCCGATACTCCTTCCGCGTTCTCGTCGGACAACAAGCCGTTCGCCGTCGAAAGCCCGGATAAAATGCGTTCCTGATTGACGATCAGCTCGCGGCGGCCCTTCAGCTCCTCCTCCTCGCCCTCGTACAAACCCGCGCCCTCGATCTCGTCGATCTGAAATTTCAGCACGTCCAACCGGCGGGCGCGGTCCTCGCCGTCCTCGCCGAAAGAGTTTAAATCCGCTTCGATTTTATGCAAGGCTTTCAATTCCGCGCTCAAAGCTGTTTTGAGGGGCGCGGTTTCGGGCGCGAATTGATCCAAAATCCGCAAATGCTCGCTTACTTTCAATAAGGATTGATGCTCGTGCTGGCCGTGCAAATCGACCAAAACCGAACAAAACCGCCTCAACATGGATAAAGCCGCGGCGCGGCCGTTGATCCGCGCGTCGCTCTTGCCGTCGGCGTCCAACGTGCGGGAAACGACCGCGGTTTCGTCCTCCTCGCCCGTCAATTCCTTTAAGGCAAGGCGCGCCTCCTCGGTATCCAAGTCGAATACCGCTTCGACATACGCGGCGTTTTCGCCGTGACGCAACAGGGATTTATCGGCGCGGCCGCCCAAAATTAAATTGATAGAGTCGATGACGATGGATTTTCCGGCTCCGGTTTCGCCGGACAAAACGTTTAACCCTCGCGCGAAATCGATTTGCACCGAGGAAATCAGGGCGATATTCTTGATTAACAAGCTTTTCAGCATAGTCACTATAAAAGATGAAAAATGAAAGATGAATACTATTGACTTATCGGTCTTAACTGAAAACTGAAAACTGAAAATTGTTGACCTGTCGAAGAAGTAGCTTTTATTATGCCGTAAGCTTCTTACCCGCCGACAAGCTTTCTTTTACAGTTATTCGACCGAAATTTTCAGTTTTCACTTGTTTAATTTCATCTTTCAGTTATTCAAAAGTTCCCGCAATTGTTTGATCATTTTCGCCGCCGCCGCTTCGCTCTTTGTGACGACGATCACGGTATCGTCGCCCGCCACACAGCCTAAAACGTCGGGAATTTGCAGCTTGTCCACCAAATTCCCCGCCGCGTTCGCGCTGCCCGGCAAAGTTTTTAAAACGGCGATATTCCCCGCGCCGTCCATACCGATCAGGGATTCGCGAAACATATTGACCATTTTCGCGCTCGCGCCGCTTCGCGCTTCCGAGGGCGCGGAATAGATATATTTCTTGTTTTTTTCCGCCGTTTTGACGAGGCCCAATTCCTTGATATCGCGGGAAATCGTGGCTTGCGTCACATTCAAGCCCGCGCGCTGCAAAAGGCTCCCAAGCTCTTCCTGCGTTTCGACCTCGTTCCTTTCGATCAGGTCGAGGATTTTAGATTGTCGTATACTACGGCTCATACGTTATTTTAGAGTGAACGAATAGCGGTTTTGTTGTCATATTTTAAACGGTTCAAACGGGGTGTCGGACGAGTAACGATTAACAAGCCGCCGAAGGGAGTGTAGTCGGATCTATATGACCGAAGCGGCGCATCAATCGTTGCCCGTATCACACCTCGTTTCAACCGTTCAGGACCATTTTTCAAGCTTCGTTTTCAGCTTCTCGTAAAAGTTTTGCGGTTTCAAGCGGATAAACAAAGCCTTTTCTTTCGCTTTTCTGATATGGATTTCGTCCTTGCTGCTAACCTCGCGCATGATTTCGCCGTCCGCCACGATAACGGTGGGCGCTTTGTCGTCCTTTAAACGGACGGTCACGGTCTCTCCGTCGCCGACGATAATCGGGCGCGAGTGCAGAGAATGCGCGCTGACGGGCACCAGCGAAAAGGCTTTAATCGACGGTTCCATCAGGGGGCCGCCCGCCGCCAAAGCGTAGGCCGTGCTGCCCGTCGGCGTGCTGACCATAAAGCCGTCCGCGCGGTAGGTGTCCAACAGATTCCCGTCGGCGTAAACGTCCACATGAATCATGCGCGCGACGGGGCCGCGGCTGATCAAAAATTCGTTCAACGCGAGATGACCGGGGCGCGCGCCGTTGACGGTGAGTTCCAGCATCGTCCGTTCCTCGATCCGATAGTCGCCCTTGGCGATACGGTCGATATAGGGCGGAAATTCGCCCTGCTCCAACTCCGCCAAAAAACCGACCGTGCCGAAGTTGATTCCAAGGATCGGAATTTTTTTTCGCGCGGCCTCTGAAATCACGCTCAGAATCGTGCCGTCGCCGCCCACCGTGACCAGCAAATCCGGTACGGTGGAAACGTCGGTGCGCTCGAAGTACGGAAAACCGGGGAACGCCTTGGAAATCGGCAAATCCACCGAAATATCCGCGCCCGTTTCCACGAACGCTTTGATGATCTCCCGCGCGGCCTGCAACCGCGGCTCGCGGTAGACGTTTGCTAATATACCGACCTTCATATTTTTTAAGTAAAAAGTAAAAGGTAAAAAGTGCGGATAAATGTACAACCGTTAAACGATATCCGACCGAACCTTTTACTTTTTCCTTTTTATCTTATACTTTTATTTAGCAAATTCGATCGACCGGCTTTCCCGAATCACGTTGACCTTGATCTGTCCGGGATATTCCATATCGGATTCGATCTTTTTGGCGATTTCCTTGGCCATGAACAGCGCGCCCGCGTCGTCTACTTGCTCGGGCTTGACCATGATGCGCACCTCGCGGCCCGCGCTGATCGCAAAGGATTTCTCCACGCCCTTGAACGAATTGGCGATCTCTTCCAGCTTTTCAAGACGCTTGACGTAAAATTCCAACGACTCGCGTCGCGCTCCGGGCCGCGCGCCCGAAATCGCGTCCGCCGCCTGCACGAGGACGGCTTCCAACGTGGTCGGCTCTATATCGTTGTGGTGCGCCGCAATACAATGAATAATCGCATTGCTCTCGCGGTATTTTTTGGCCAAATCCACGCCGATAGAAATATGCGTGCCCTCGACCTCGTGATCCACCGCCTTGCCGATATCGTGCAACAGACCCGCGCGCTTAGCGATATTCACGTCCGCGCCGATTTCGGTCGCCATCAGACCCGCAAGCAACGAGACCTCGATCGAATGCTTCAATACGTTCTGCCCATAGCTCGTGCGGTATTTCAGGCGACCGAGCAGCTTGACCAATTCGGGGTGGATGTTAAACACCTTGGTCTCGTACATAGCGTTGTCGCCCGCCTGCTTCATGCTCTGTTCGACTTCGCGCTTCGCTTTTTCCACCATCGCCTCGATATTGCCCGGATGGATCCGCCCGTCCGCGATCAGCTTTTCAAGGGCAATCCGCGCGATCTCGCGCCGCACGGGATCGAAGCCGCTCAAAATGACGGCCTCCGGCGTGTCGTCGATAATCAAGTCCATGCCCGTCGCGCTCTCCAAAGCGCGGATATTGCGCCCTTCGCGGCCGATAATCCGGCCCTTTACGTCGTCGCTTGGGATCGGCACCACCGTGACCGTGATCTCGGAGGCGTGATCCGCCGCGCACTTTTGGATCGACATGCCGATGATTTCCTTCGCTTTCTTTTGCGCGTCCTCTTTCGCGTCGTTCTCGATCTGCCGCACCAACGTCGCCGCGTCCTTCCGTGCCTCGTCCTTGATGCCGTCGATCAGCTGCTGCTTGGCTTCTTCTTTGGTCAAGGACGCCACCTTTTGCAGCTCATTCAGCATCTTTTCGTGCGCCGTCCGCAAATCGGCCTCTATGCCGTCCAGCTTTTCCTGTTTTTCCTGTAAGGTCTTGCGCGTCTGTTCGAGATTTTCAAGTTTCCGGTCTACCTGCTCCTCTTTCTTCGTCAGGTTTTCCTCTTTTTGATTGATCCTTTGTTCCGTTCTTTGGATTTCGGCCTTGCGTTCCCTGCTCTCGCGCTCGAAGTCGTTTCGTAACCGGTGAACCTCCTCCTTCGCCTCTAAGCTTGCCTCTTTTCGAATCGTTTTCGCTTCCGCTTGCGCGTCCTCGATCAGTTTAGACGCCGTATTCTTCGCTTCTCCCGCCTTGCGCTTTTGCAAAGCGGAGAATAAAAAATATCCGCCCAGACCGCCCGCCGCGATTCCGGCGACCAGTCCGATGATCAAACCTAACCACCATTCCATCAATCGGTACCTCCTTTAAAAAATTTTGTTCGTCTTGTTGCCCGTTGATTCTTCGGTTTGTTATCTTGGTTATTGTAGGGTCTTTGATAATTATACATTTTTATGAATAAGAAGTCAAGCGAACGCGCTCCGTTTCGCTCATGCCCCGCAAAAACGGCGGCGGCCCGAAAAGAATAAACGCAAACCTGACAAACAGAAGTTTCTTTATGATGATTTCATCATGGAAAACGACATAAAAATCGGCGATTATGTAATGCGGTACGGCGCGGACTTGTGCTTATCCGCGCAACGAATCCGATAAAGAGCTTATTCCTTGCGGCATAACGCCGACGAATTATTTGTAATTCCTTGAATTCGGCTTTACATTCCCCGCCGTTTTGTGGTATACTGTATTCATACGAGCCGTATTCCGTTTCCGATTTGAGATGTACAAGGCATATTCCGATTTGAAATAGACCTGAATTCACCATGATAATGGGTTAAAAACAGGTTTGACATACGAAACGTAAATAATAAATAGCAGGTAACCGTTTTGACTTTTTCCGAATTAAATCTTATTCCCGAGATTTTGAGAGCCGTGGACGACGCGGGATATGTCGTCCCTTCCCCCATCCAAGAGCAAGCTATTCCGCCCGCCCTCGAAGGCCGCGACGTTTTAGGTTGCGCCCAAACCGGCACCGGCAAGACCGCCGCGTTCGCGATGCCGATTTTGCAGCGTTTGGCCGCCGCGCCGACGCCGGCCGGCCAAAAGCCGCGGATACGCTCCTTGATTTTGACGCCTACGCGCGAATTGGCCGTCCAAATTGTGGATTCCTTTGTCGCTTACGGCAAGCACATGAATTTGCGGTACGGCCTGCTGATCGGCGGCGTCGCGCAAAATCCGCAGGTCGCCGTGCTTCATCAAGGCGTCGATATTCTGATCGCTACGCCGGGGCGGCTGCTCGACCTCGTATATCAGGGAATTGCCGATATCGGGCGCGTGGAAATTTTCGTCCTCGACGAGGCCGACCGCATGTTGGATATGGGCTTCTTCGAGGACGTGCGGCGTGTCATCGATATCATTCCGCAAAAGCGGCAGACGCTGTTCTTCACCGCCACGATGCCGCCCGAAATCTTGAAATTGACGCGAGACATTCTGACCGACCCCGTGGACGTCGCGGTCACGCCCGTTTCCTCCACCGTCGAAAAGACCGAGCAGTTTGTCTATTTTGTGCAACGGGGCGACAAGCTCGATTTATTAACCGATATCTTAAAGCGCGACCGCACCGTGGAGTCCGCGCTGATTTTTTCGCGCACGAAGCACGGCGCGGACAAGCTGGCGCATAAGCTGTCGCGTTCGGGCGTGGACTGCATGGCGATTCACGGTGACAAGTCGCAGGGGGCGCGGCAAAAGGCCCTCAACGATTTCAAACGCGGCCGTATCCGCGTGTTGGTCGCGACCGATATCGCGGCGCGCGGCATCGACATTTCGGATTTATCCCACGTGTTCAATTTCGAGTTGCCCAACGAGCCGGAAACCTACGTTCACCGCATCGGCCGCACGGGCCGCGCGGGCAAGAGCGGCATCGCGGTTTCCTTTTGCGACGCCGACGAGCGCGTGTATTTGCGCGATATCGAACGCTTGATTAAAAAGAAATTAACGGTTTCCGAAAACGAAAGGTTCCCCGCTCCGTTCGGGCCGTTACCGGAACAGCAGGGATCGGGTAACAGGGCGCAGGGCGCAAAGCAGGAAGCGGGTAAAGGTCAAAACGGACAAAACAACGGCGGACAAACCGCCGCGCAGGGAAACGGCAACCGTCCGCACCGTAGGCGTTGGCGCGGCGGCGGAAACGGCGGCGGAAACAGAAACTCGCAATAATAAGGTAAGAAGTGCGGATAATCGCATCGGCGCGTTGCTGTCGTTACGAAGTGAAAAATCCCAACCGCACTTTTTACTGTTTATTTTTCACTTTTTACTTTTCAAAGGGCTATACACTCGATTTCGACCAACGCGCCTTTGGGCAGGGCGGCGACCTCCACGGTCGAACGCGCGGGATAGGGCGCAGAAAAGAATGAGGCATATACCGCGTTCATTTCCGCGAAATCCTTCATGTGTTGCAAAAAAACAGTCGTTTTAACAACGTTGCTTATCGTACCGCCGCGCGCATCCAAAACCGCCTTGATGTTTTTCAAAACCTGTTCGGTCTGCGCCGCGATTCCCTTCGGCATCGCGCCGGTCACGGGATCGACGGGCAGTTGACCTGACAAAAAAGCAAGGCCGACTCCGGCCGTTCCGACGGCTATCCCCTGCGAGTACGGCCCGATCGCCGCAGGCGCGTTGTTTGTTTTAATTTCTTGTTTCATAGTGTATTCGTCCTTTTGCGAAAGAACATTTTTGTAATCACAATTCTTTCGCGCTCTTTCAAAAAACTTTTACTTTAAGAATCCCGACCGCAATTTATCATTTATCATTGCTTTTTACCTTATTATCTAATAATTCCTTCGCACATTCCAAAATCACTTTCGCCGCCCGTTCGATCTCCTCGTCGGTCGTGTCGGCGCACAAGCTGATCCGAATGTTGCCGTCGATTTCGGAACGCGCTAAATTCATCGCCGCCAATACCCGATTGCCCTCCTTGCTCGCGGCGCACGCCGAGCCCAAACCGATAACCACGCCCCTTTCGGCGCATAAATTGGACAGCGTTTCCGCTTTGAGGCCGACGACCGATACGGACGTTATATAGGGCGATTGATTCCCCATTATACCCTCGGAAGCGTCGCTTTTCAAAAAGGTATCCCCGCCGTTGAATTTCAGCTTTAAGCCGCCGTCCGATAAGATTTCTCTCAACCGCACCGCTTTCAAATTGACAGTCGACAGTTGACGGTTGACGGTTATCGGTCGGGATTCTTCACTTCGTTCAGAATGACAAAAACCGTTATCGAAATGACAGAAACCGTTACCCGTTACCTGCAAGGCACGATAAAGCCCCATGATTCCCGGCACATTCTCCGTCCCCGCGCGCATACCGCTTTCCTGCCCGCCGCCCGTGATCAAGGGATTCAAATAAACGCCCTTGCGGACGTACAGCGCGGCGATCCCTTTGGGCGCGCCGATTTTGTGGCCGCTGACCGTATAAAAATCTATGCCCGATTCCCTGACGTTCACGGGGAGTTTGCCGAAAGCCTGCACGCCGTCGCTGTGGAACAGACAATTTTTATTTTTGGCCTTGACGGCGCGGCAAATCGCCGCGATATCGTTGACCGCGCCCGTTTCGTTGTTCACATGAATGACCGAAACCAACGCGGCGTTTTCATCGACCGCATCCGACAACCGATCGGTATCGACGCGCCCGTCCGCGCGCAGGGGCGCGATTTTGACCGTATAGGCCGCTTTCAGACTTTGCGCCGTATTGTATACGGAAGCGTGCTCGCCTGCCGTGAGGAGCAGGGTTTTATTTTTCGCCCGGATCGCGCCGCGCAAAACCATATTGTTCGCTTCGGTCGCGCTGCCCGTAAAATACAGCTCATCGCGCCGCGCCCCTACCGTTTCGGCAATCGCTTTGCGCGCTTCGCCTGCGCGCGCCGCCAACGCCGCCGCCTGCGGATAGGACGCTCCGATATTGAAATATTCGGCCGTCATAAAGGCGCGGACAAAATCGGCGGCTTCGGGTTTGACGCGCGTCGTCGCGGCGTTGTCGAGATAGATCATGTTTCTTATTATCATCTATATTTGAAGGAGTATGTATATTATCTTATTAAAAAAACAAGGCGGCGCAGATTGGGTGTCAGGCGGGCAACAGTTGTCAATGTCGGCGAGGAAGTGTAGTTAAGCCTACATGACCGAGCCGACTTGACAAGCGTAGCCCGCATCACACCCAATCTGCGCCGTCGCTATTTTTTAGTAAGAATATCCCGCCCTATCGCCATGCGCATATTGTGCAGCAGCGTTTCGTCGGGCTCGAACAAGACAAGCGTTTTATCGGGACCGTCGGTGTAGTACATGAAATAAATCTTGGTTTCATCCTGCGTCAAATTCGCGTAATGCTTTTTTACGCCGGGCGTTTTTTCGTATCGGTTGAAGCTGTCCACCGTAACCGCGCCGTATGTCGCGAGCTTTTTTACGTCGATATCCAAATACAGCTTCCGGCGGCGGCGGTTGAACACGCGGATGATCCGCAATTTCTCACCCGACAGAATATAGTCGAAATCCACATCCAAGCTGTTCTTTTGCCGCCGCACAAAGAAAAGGGACACGGCCGTCAACACGAGAAACACGCCCGGAAAAATCAGCGGAAGAAAGGATTCGGTCAACGTGAGAAACGTCAAATACAGCCACAGCGCCGCCAACGCGATAAACACGGCGTTGACCCAAAAAATCACGGTGAAAAAAATTTTCTTGCCGTGGTTGCGGTTTTTTGTATCATCGATCACATATTGTTCGTAGTAAATTTCCATTCATTCTTTCGCCTTTTCTTTTTTACTTTTTATCCTTACGGCCTGTCCAAGGTAAACGTAAACGTACTCCCCCGCCCTTTCTCACTGGCGACCGTGATCGTCTGATTGTGTACGGATATGACCTTTTTGACCAAAGCGAGACCGACGCCCGTACCCAAACTTTTGCCGGGCGTGCGGGCCTTGTCCACACGGTAAAATTTCTCAAAGATCAGGCGCTGTTCGTCCTTGTCGATACCCGCACCCTTGTCGGCGACCGAAACGGCGATCCGCCCGTCCGCGGGATTGGTCGCGACGGTCAGCGGGGAATTTTCGGGCGAATACTTGATCGCGTTGTCCACAAGGTTGACGATCACCTGCTCGATCAACGCCCGATCGGCGAAAACCATGCAGGGCTCCGTGTAAAAATCGATCTTCAAGGCAACGTTTTTCGCCTGAATTTTGCGTTCGAATTTGAGCAGAGATTCCGCGATCAGCCCGTTGATATCAAATGCTTCGAGATTAAGGCGCAGATTGCCCGCTTCGAGACGCGACAAATCCAACATGGAGCCGACGAGCGCGGACAGCTTTTTGGTTTCGGCAAGGGCGATTTGCAGGTATTTCTCACGCTCCTCCGGCGCGGCCGTGCCGTCTAGAACAGCCGTCAAAAAGCCCTGCACCGAGGTCAGCGGCGAGCGCAATTCGTGCGACGTGTTGGATATGAAGTTCTCGGCCGTCTTTTCCAACGTTTCCACCTCGGCGGCCATCGCGTTAAAATTCTCGGACAGAGCTTGCACGGTTTTATCGCGGTGCGCGCCGCCGATTCGGTAGCCGTAATCGCCTTTGGACATTTTCAGAAACGCGTCGGACAGATTTTTAAGCCCCTTTAAAAAGACCGCGTACTCGATTTGAAAGAACACGGTATTGACGAGCAAAAAGATCAAACAATACATGATCAGATACGCCGCCGCGCCGCTTTGCGGGTAAAAGATAAAGGCGAACGCAAAGATCGCCGCGTCGATTATAAAATATGCGATTAACCTGTATATCAATTTCATATCAATTCACAATCCACCGTTGCCTAATGCTCGAATTTGTATCCGACGTTCCACACCGTCCGAATGCGCGCGCCGTATTCCTCCCCCAATTTTTCGCGGATTCGGTTGACGTGCACGTCCACGGTACGGCCGCCCTCGCCCGCGTCCGCGCCCCACACCTTTTTATAGAGCTCCTCGCGCGTGAACACACGGTCATAGGACATCAGCAGGGCGAGCAATTCAATTTCTTTTTTGGTCATTTCGATCGGTTTGCCCGACAGCCGCACCGTATATGCTTCGGCGTTGACCTCGAGATCGCCCGAAATCAACTCGCCGCGCGGAGCCGTGCGCCGCAGCAGGGCTTTGATCCGCAGGATCAATTCTTCCGGCTCGTAGGGTTTGGTAACGTAATCGTCGGTGCCGCGGTTGAAGCCGTTGATCCTGTCCATGATGCCGCCGCGCGCCGTCAAAAGAATCACGGGCACCTTGGAAAACGTCCGAATGACGCGCAACGCCTCGAAGCCGTCCATGCCGGGCATCATCACGTCCATCAGCACGAGGTCGTAGCTTCCCGTACGGACAAGCTCGACGGCCGTCGCTCCGTTGTCGGCGATATGCCCGTTCCACCCTTCCTTTGTCAGGTAAAGGTTGATCAGATTCGCCATATCGGCATCGTCGTCTACGATCAAAATGTTCGCGTTCATAGGGTTCGGACTCCCCGCAAGCTTGAAGTCTATTCTATTATAACATTAAACGGGAAAGAAACAAAAGGAAATTTGCCGACAACGCTAAAATTTGTTTGACATTCGTTTAAATTTATTGTATTATATCCGAGCACGACGCTGATCGACGGGGTGTGGCGCAGTGGTAGCGCGCGTGGTTTGGGACCATGAGGCCGGGAGTTCGAGTCTCTTCACCCCGACCATCGCGGATTCGGGCTTTTAGCTCAGTTGGTCAGAGCGGTCGGCTCATAACCGATTGGTCCGGGGTTCAAGTCCCTGAAAGCCCACCACAAGGATTTAGACATTTTTCTTTGAGCTTGCCCGTTAAATCGGCCCGTCGAAAGAAAATTGTCTAACCAAAAAAGAAAATAAGGTCGGGAATGATAGTAAAGGCGGAATATATACACTCTTGAAACCGTTGGTCGCTATGGATTTTAACGGCGTAAACGATGCCGCAGGCGGGTAGCAGTTGGCAAACCGCCGAGGGAGTGTATAAAGACATACATGACCGAGGCGGCGAACCAAACGCAAACCGCATCCGGCGTCGTATGCGCCGTTAAAATGCCTCGGTAGCTCAGTCGGTAGAGCAAGGGACTGAAAATCCCTGTGTCGGTGGTTCGATTCCGCCCCGAGGCACCACCAAAATCCCCTATACGGCCCGGTAGTTCAGTTGGTTAGAACGCCAGCCTGTCACGTTGGAGGTCGAGAGTTCGAGTCTCTTCCGGGTCGCCAAAATTATAGACATTTTTCTTTAAGATTGCCCGTCAAAGCGGGTTCGTTAAAAGAAAATTGTCTAACCAAAAAAGAAAAAAGCGGTTTGAGTTCAATGCCCAAACCGCTTTTTCTATACAAACGTTATTTATCTTATAACTTTGTACTATATCAATTATCGCAATTCATACCTAAAACGGATTCTTCACTTCATGCAGAATGACACAACGTTCAATCAGTAGAAAAGCCCGCCGAAATAGGTGACGGTGTTCGGGCCGTTGTTGTACTTCATGCCCGCGGCGGTCGCGAGTTCTGAAACGAACAGACCGTAGGCCTCGATCGAGCCGTGTACGCGGTCGGGAAAACGGCACGGGTCAGGATAGGCGCAAGTCCCGCACTCACCGCACCCCTCGTTGGCGAGCATCAGATACCTTTTCAGGCAGGGCTTGACCGATGCCTCGAACGCCCGCGCTTTCACCTTAAAGTCCGCCATCGCCGCCGTCATACCCTCGAAATCGAAGGAATCCTCTAAATCATATTTGCACGAAAAGAGTAAGAAACGATCGTATTGCAAACAGCGGTCCCTGCATTCCTCGATCGTCCCCACCGCGGGCGGACAGGCCCACGTCTTGCCGTACATCCGACAGGTATTCTGTTCACACATCTTCCGCACGTCGTGGGAAAAATTGATCTTTCGGGCTTCGACCAGCCCGCAGTCCGTCAAACCGGCCCGCGCCGCGAGTTCTTGAAATTCGTCGATTGTTATCATATTCTTCACATCAACCAAAACGACATAGACGGACTTTTTTTGTTGTCTATCCGCTTTTTCTTTTTCAGTCGGACGGCTTTCTTTTGACGGGATACCTTTGACGAACAGCCTCAAAGAAAAAAGCCCGTATATTTATTATGTAAACCGTTTCAACGCTTCGCGGGCGGGAATGTATCCCTGTTCCGCCGCTCTTGCGTACCACTCGCGCGCTTCCGCCGCGCTTTGGGTGACGCCTTGCCCGTTCAAATAACAGATCGCCGCGTTGAACTGCGCCGCCGCGTTCCCTTTTTCGGCGGCCGCAAGGAACCAAGCCGCCGCCGTCTTGATATCCCTCTTAACGCCGTCGCCGTCCTTGTAACACGCGCCGAGAGCGCATTGCGCTTTCGCGTCCCCGCCGTCCGCCGCTTTTCGATACCATTCGACGGCCTTCTTCGCGTTGCGCGGCATACCGTCGCCGCGCTTATAAAGCACGCCCAAATTGTATCGCGCGGGCGCGTGCTCTTGCTCCGCCGCCGCGGAATACCACGCGAAAGCTTTCCGCACGTCCCTCTCCACGCCCTCGCCGCTCTCGTAACAAAGGCCTATGGCGTTCTGCGCGCCCGCGTGTCCCGTCTCCGCAGCCTTACCGAACCACTCGAACGCTTTCCGGTGGTTTTGCTTCACGCCGTCTCCCGAACCGTATTTTAAGCCGACCGCGAATTGCTCCTCGGCCGTGGCCGCGCCCGCCTCGCCGGAGCATACGTCGGGGTTCAAATCTGCGATCGGCCGAAGTCCCCCGTCCCGCGCGTCGGATGCCGCAGGACTTTCCGCGGGGGAAACGCCACCGTTCGCACCCGTCCGCCTTTTTCCGGCTTTTCTTTTCTCCTTGCGCGATACCTTTGTCTCGAACTCTTCCCAATTTCGGTTGAGGTCGGCCTTTGCGTACCATTTTTCGGCCTGCCGCGGATCGAAACGCACACCCGATCCCTTTTCATAGCACTGCGCCAAAGCGGCGCACGCGGCGGGATATCCGCGTTTAGCCGCCTTTTGATACCATTTAACGGCTTTTTTCTCGTCGCGCCTGACGCCTTCGCCGCGGGCGTACAGAACGGCGAGATTGTATTGCCCCTCCGTACTGCCGGATTTGGCGGCGGAGGTCAGCCAATAGACGGCCTTTTTTATGTCTTTTTGGATCGTGCCGTCGCCCTTTAAGTACCGGACGCCCAAGGCGTTCCAATCCTCCGGCCCTCCGCGCATCGCCCGCCAAACCGTATGCCGTTCGGATGTGTCGCCATGTTTTTCCATCGGTTCATTTTCCTTTCCTGCGCCCCTTTTGAGGAGCTTCTCTAACTTATTCGGACGGCCCGAACATCGAATTTGACAATTTTAACGATCCCTTGCATACGTAAGTATACAATAAAAACGCCCGAATGTCAATAGAGAAATTTTTGATTTATTGCGGCGGATTTTTACTTTACATGCGGCGGGGATTCGGTTATACTATGTTCATGCAATATAAGATCGACACGATTCCGATTTGGAACGCTTTTCGGGAAAACGGCAAAAACGGCGGCGCGCCCTGCCCGATTTGCGCGTTGCGGACAAAGCTTGAAAACTCCCTTGTTTCCCTGTATTTGAACGAGGCTGTCATGGAACCGCTCTACCGGATCGAGGTCAATAAAACCGGCTTTTGCCCCGCGCATTTCGGCCGCCTGCTGCAGGGCGGGAACAGATGCGGATTGGCCTTGCAAACTGTGACGCGCACCGAATACCTCGAAAAAAACCTGCCGCGCCCCGGCAACCGAGGAGCGGCGGCGAAGGCGGCGGATCATATCCGCGAGGGCCTGCGCGGATGCGTTATCTGCGATTCCTTAAAGAAATCCTTCGATACCTATATGGAAACGGTCGTGAAGATGTGGATCGGAGAGCCGGACTTCCCCGCCGTATTTGCAAAATCGAGCGGCTTTTGCCTGCCGCATTACGCCGAGCTTTTGGAATTTTCGCGTCATGCGGGCAAACGCGCGCCAAACTTTTTGCAGGCCGTTCGGGACGTGTTTTTTACCAATCTGGAACGGGCGAAACGGAACGCCGAGAATTTTACACAAAAATTCGACGCCTGCAAGCACGGCGGCGCGGCGCCGACCGTCACCGCGGCCGACGCGGCGGCTTTGCCGAATTTAATCGGGAAGTTGACGGGAAATTGATATGACCCATTCGCGGCAAAGGAATTCTTACTCGTCCGCTAATTAAAAACGGACGCGTCTATCCAGTCCCTGCCTCTTTCGGTATTGACTCCGTACTGACACAAAACGGCGATTTCGTACAGCTTTTGCCTATCTATCCCGATTAGATTCGGAACAGACAAAATGTAATCCCAAGCCGCTTTATGAAAGAGAGATGTGGTAACATAAATTCCCCGCGTGCCGTGATTGGCACACATTGAACCGTAAAACTGCTGACATTCCGTGAGCGTTATCGCCGCGTTCGAGTAATTTTTTGCTTGTATATATACTTTTTCACGGTAGCCCAAAAAATCGGTCGTTTCGATGATTGCGTCAATCCCGCCGTCATTGCTCCCACCGTTATGTTTGCTGCCGTCTATATGGACATTGGATAGTTTGTAATATTTTTTCAATAGGTTAAGCGAATAGATTTCAAAAAACTCGCCGCCCTTTTCATTGATTGCCTTGATAAAGTTTGCAAAAACCAAATCCTTATTGCGGTCGGAATCTCCGATCAGCATGTTTATGCTCGTATTCGAACTTATAGAGAAATTTGCGTTTTTAGCGGAAACCGCAGGTTTTTGCGGCACGGATTTTGGTGCGGACGTGGGCGAAGCGACCGTTTTCGCCGCTTTTTCTTTTTCGGCCTGTTGAATATTGGCTATTTTCTTTTGGACATTCGCTAACTGACCTTGAAGGTTTTTGAGTTGCGCTTTTTTCTTTGGATCGTTTGAAATCGCCGCGATACTGCTACGCACTCCGTTTTCTTGAAGTTCTAATTGTTTTAAAATTTCTTTCGGGTCGTTTTTCCCGTTTTGGTTGTCCGCCATGTCTTTTCAAACTCCTTCGAATCTTTCTCTTTCCTAACTTGTTATTTAATTTATCTTGTTATTTAATTTATAATAATATAACCGAAACATAAAATTTTGTCAATCGTTCGTTTGCGCTTTTTCGCGATTTATGATATACTTGATTTCGGCAAAAGTTTTTTGAAAAGCGTGCGAGGAAAATCTTTTTGACAAAAAAACTTTCCTCGTTTAAAATTGCAAAAGGAGCGATAAACCATGACCTACAGCAAAGAAGTGCAAGAAATGGTGTGCGTCAAGAAAGGCGCGAAACACGGGCCGGCCCCGATCCCCGAGGAAGGGAAATGGGTGCAAGCCAAGGAAATCAAGGACATCTCGGGCCTGACGCACGGCGTGGGCTGGTGCGCGCCGCAACAGGGCGCGTGCAAGCTGACGCTGAACGTCAAGGACGGGATCATCAAGGAAGCGCTGATCGAAACGATCGGCTGCTCGGGCATGACGCACAGCGCGGCGATGGCCGGCGAAATTTTGGCGGGCAAGACGATTTTAGAGGCGATGAACTCCGACCTCGTATGCGACGCGATCAACACCGCTATGCGCGAACTGTTTTTACAGATTATCTACGGCCGCACACAAAGCGCGTTTTCCGAGGACGGCCTCCCCATCGGCGCGGGCCTTGAGGATTTGGGCAAGGGTTTACGCTCGCAAGTCGGCACGATCTACAGCACCGAAGAAAAAGGCGTGCGGTACCTCGACATGGCCGAGGGCTATATTTCCAAGCTCGCGCTGGACAAGGACAATTTGGTGATAGGTTATGAATTCATCCGTCTCGGGTCGATGATGGAGATGATCGGCAAAGGCGTATCGGCCAACGAGGCCTTGGAAAAATGCCGCTCGACCTATGGGCGGTTCGACGGGGCGCAGCTGTATATTGATCCAAGACACAAATAGGTTTTAACGGTATATATCCTTCGCAATACTTTGTCACACTTCAAATTTTCTCGGGTCACGCAGGCAGAACTACGCTCCCTTCGAAAATTCTTGTGTTCCTTGTCTTGCTCGCATCTATACCGTTAAAACGCCCGTCGTTACAAATTAAGGATTATCATTATTAAATATTGAAGGAGAATAAAAATATGTCCGTTACGTTTGAAGGATATGACAGAAGAATAGCGAAAATCAACGCCTGCTTGAAAGAGTACGGCATAAAGGATTTGGAAGCGGCGCGCGATCTCTGCTTAAAGAAAGGGATCGACTGCGACAAGATCGTGCGCGGCGTGCAGGGCATCTGCTTTGAAAACGCCGTTTGGGCCTATACGCTGGGAGCTGCGGCCGCAATCAAAAAAGGCTGTAAAACCGCCGCCGAAGCGGCCGAGGCCGTGGGTATCGGCTTGCAGGCGTTCTGCGTCCCCGGCAGCGTCGCCGAACAGCGCGCGGTCGGCTTGGGGCACGGTAATTTAGGCGCGATGCTGCTCCGTGAGGAAACGGGCTGCTTCTGCTTTTTAGCGGGACACGAGAGCTTCGCGGCCGCCGAGGGCGCGATCGGAATCGTCAAGACCGCCAACAAGGTCCGCAAGAATCCCTTGCGGGTCGTGCTGAACGGTTTGGGCAAGGACGCCGCGCAGATCATCTCGCGGATCAACGGTTTCACCTACGTGCAAACACAATACAATTACCAGACCGGCGAATTGAAGATCGTCAAGGAATGGGTCTATTCCGACGGCGACAAGGCCAAGGTGCGCGTCTACGGCGCGGACGACGTGAACGAGGGCGTCGCGATTATGATTCTTGAACGGGTGGACGTTTCGATCACCGGCAATTCCACCAATCCGACGCGCTTCCAGCACCCCGTCGCGGGCACGTATAAAAAATGGACCGTGGACAACGGCAAAAAATATTTCTCGGTTGCCAGCGGCGGCGGCACGGGCCGCACCCTCCACCCCGACAATATGGCCGCCGGCCCGGCCAGTTACGGCATGACCGACACGATGGGCCGTATGCACAGCGACGCGCAATTCGCCGGTTCCTCCTCCGTCCCCGCGCACGTCGAAATGATGGGCCTGATCGGCATGGGCAACAATCCCATGGTCGGCGCGACCGTGGCCGTGGCGGTGGCGGTACAGCAGGCGAAATAACACAATATGCAGCATTGACTTGTCAATCTGCATCTTCCTATTGATTTCACCGAATTTTGAAAAGGCGCGTTATTCGCGCCTTTTCGTCTAAAAATGGATTTTGACACCCCTTTGACACCCAAATTTTTTTCGGGTGTCAAAGGTTTCATCAATTCGGATGACAATTCAATTTGGGTGTCAATGAAAAAATGGAATGAACCACAATGACTTGACTTCTCTTATTGCAAGTCAAAAAAAGAGATTCCTGTAAAACTACTCGTGTTCGGATTAAATAAGTTGTTTAAGGTCGCCACGCCATGACTGACCATCCCCTCTGTTTTCTCAACATAATACTGAAGAGTAACTTGAATGTTTTTATGCCCTAAGCGATACTGTAGATACTTAGGCGGGACGCCGTTTTCGGCAAGCAAACTTCCGTGCGTTTTCCTAAAAGAGTGCATATCAAAATTAGGAAAACACATTTTGTGGTGAATGATTGAAGAAGCGTGCAGCATGTTTCTCGGACTGATAAATTCGCCGTTTTCCCGAATACAGACGGGACGGATCTCGGTTCCGTCACCTATTGTGTTAATCTGCTTGTTACTATTTTCATAAAGCTTTACAAAATTTTCCGCATAATATATTCGAGCCCGTTCTTGACGGAGCTGCTCCCTTTTTAGAAGCTCAACAAATGCAGTATCAATTTCAATAGTCCAAGCGCTAACGAGCGTTGATTGTACACATGCTGTACCGAACAGTGCAAGCGATCTGACAAACAGAATCACCTCAAATTCGGGTTGTATTCTATCCTGCCAGGCTATGCGACGCTCTACGGCGTCACGCTCACTCTACAAGGACAAAGCGCGGTTCAACGGATTCAACAATCGGATTGCAGACTTAAACGTTAAGAACGGGCAAAATAGAATAGCCGCCGCGGCGGACGATATCGCCGCGTTTAAAGTTGACAGGCGTTTTGAAAATCGGGCCGTCGTACACAAAGGTATGATACTCGCCGTTCTCGCCGCAGATATCCGCGCCCGCGGCGGCGATTTCCTCCGCAATCTCCCGCGTGATCGTTTGACCGAGAAACCTCTCGCTTAATTTGGACGAATCTACGATCGTTATAACCGCTTTGAAACCGAGATCAATCAGCTCGTAAACGAGCCGGCGGCGGTCGCCGTTCCAAAGCGGAAACGCGCTTTCAAGGCCAGCGGCCTTGCAACGGGCGTCGCACCAATCATAATGAGCCTGAATATCGATGTCCCCGAAAACGCAAGCGCGCGCGCCTTTTGTTTTTTTGAGCCGTTCCAAAGCGGCTTCAAAATCCGCGGCGTAACCGTTCCCCTCGCCCGTTTTGATCAGTTCCAAGGGAACGCCGATCGACGCCGAAACGGTGTGCAATAAGTCGGACGGGACGCCGTGAAACCACGAACGTCCCGCGCTTTCGTTGTAGGTCGTGAGCAACGCGAGCGGCCGAAAACCGCTTTGAACGGCGCGATAGAACGCAAGCGCACCGTCTTTGCCGCCGCTGTAAGAGGCGACGAATCGGATATTCTTCATAGAGCGAATCACCCCGCCGCTTGTCGGCGGTACACCTCCGCTTCTTTCTTTTTCAGTCGGGCGGTTTTCTTTTGACGGGCATCCTTTGACCGGCTTACTCAAAGAAAAAAGCCCGTTGAATTAAATGTCCTTATACTTTTTCCGCGCCGCATAGGTCGTGTGCAAGACCTCGTGCGCCCTGTGGCTGTTCGGATATTGAAAGTATTCCTCGTAAAGGGCCTTGACGACGGGATTTTCGTGGGACTTGCGGATTTTGTTTTTCGCGTCGCCTGCGTAAATCGGCTTGGCGCGGGTTTCCGCAATATCCATGAAATTGAGCTTTTCCGCGTTCCGCACCGGCTGTCCGCCGCCGTTCACGCAACCGCCCGGACAGGTCATCACCTCGACGAAATCGTAGTGCGCCTTGCCCGACTTGATATCCTCTAAAACCGCTTTGGCGTTGGCGATACCGCTGGCCGCGCAGACCGATATCTTGCGGCCGCCCGCCGTGACCGTCGCTTCCTTGATGCCTTTCATGCCGCGCACCGCTTTAAAATCCAACTTTTCAAGGGGCTTGCCCTCTAACGTTTCGACGACCGTACGCAACGCCGCCTCCATGACGCCGCCCGTCGCGCCGAAAATGAAGCCCGCGCCCGAAGCGACGCCGAGCGGCGCGTCGTATTTGCCGTCGGGCAGGTTCACAAAGTCGATGCCCGCGCGCTTGATCATACGCGCGATCTCGCGGACGGACAGCACAGCGTCCATGTCGGGCTGTTTGCCGTTTGCGCTCATGTCGTCGCGCAGACGCTCGAATTTTTTGGACGTGCAGGGCATAACGCCCACCGTGAAGAGATTCGCCGGATCAAGGCCGCACTTTTCGGCGTAATAAGTCTTGATCGTCGCGCCGAACATGGCTTGCGGCGATTTACAGGTCGATATATTTTTGATGAATTCGGGATAAAAGGTTTCGACGTATTTGACCCAACCGGGGCTGCAGCTCGTGAACATGGGCAACGCGCCGTTGGTCTTGATCCGATGCAGCAGCTCCGTTCCCTCCTCCATGATCGTCAGATCGGCGGTCGCGTTGATATCGAACACCTTATCGAAGCCCAACAGGCGCAGGGCGGAAACCAATTTGCCCTCGACGTTGGTGCCCGCGGGCAAGCCGAATTCCTCGGACAGGCCGATGCGCGTCGCGGGCGCGGTGCCCGCGATAACCGTCTTTTGCGGGTCCCCGATCGCCGCGCGTACGATATCAATATCGTCCTTTTCGGTCAGCGCGCCGGTCGGGCAAACCGTGATACATTGGCCGCACGCGATACAGGGCACATCGAAAATGTCGCGCCCGAACGCGCAGCCGATATGGGTCTTGAAGCCGCGCGCGTTCGCGCCGATGACCGCCACGTCCTGAACCTTAGAGCATACGGCGACGCAGCGGCGGCACAGGATACATTTATTGTTGTCGCGCACCAAATACGGCGAGGACGTGTCCTTTTTGTAGTCGTTGACCGCGCCGTCGTATTTATGCTGGTCGCAGTTCAAATCGTGCGCGAGCTTTTGCAGCTCGCAATTCGTACTGCGCATACAGGACAGGCATTGATTATCGTGATCGGAAAGCATCAGCTCCACCGTCGTTCTGCGGGCTTTCAACACGCGCTCGGTGGCGGTGGAAACCTCCATGTTTTCGGCGACCGGAAACACACAGGAAGCCACGAGGTTGCGCGCGCCCTTGACCTCGACGACGCAGACGCGGCACGCGCCGATCTCGTTGACCTTGCGCATGTAGCACAGCGTCGGGATCGTGATGCCGATCGATTTGGCCGCGTCCAAAACCGTCGTCCCCTCGGGGACGCTGACCGGCAGGCTGTTGATTTTTAAGTTGATCATTTTTACGTTTTCCATTTTATTCGTCCTGTTTTTCGGAAAACCTTTTTTACAAAAAAGGTTTTCCGAACCTTTCCTAAAAACTTTCAGTATCGGTTTGAATCATTCGCGGGCCGACGCACGCTGTCGGCTCCTACTCGCTTTTACCGGCGAACGATAGCCTTTTTAGGACACTTCTCCATACACACCCCGCATTTGATACATTTGGCCGGATCGATCGTATGCACGGCTTTGACCTCGCCGCTGATCGCAGCCACCGGGCAGTTGCGCTTGCAAAGCGTGCAGCCGATACATTTGTCGGCCTGAACCGAATAATTCAACAGGGCTTTGCACACGCCCGCCGGGCAGGTCTTTTTCTCGATATGCGCGATATACTCGTCCTTGAAATACCGCAAGGTGGACAAAACGGGATTGGGCGCGGTTTGACCGAGGCCGCACAGCGAGTTGTCCTTTATGTATTGGCAAAGCTCCTCCATTTTCGGAATGTCGGACGGTTCGCCCTTGCCGCTCGTGATCTTGTCCAAAAGCTCCAGCAAGCGTTTATTGCCGATCCGGCAAGGCGTGCATTTGCCGCAGGACTCGTCCACGGTGAATTCCAAAAAGAATTTGGCGATGTCCACCATGCAGTTGTCCTCGTCCATGACGATCAAGCCGCCGCTGCCCATCATGCTGCCGATCGAAATCAGATTGTCGTAGTCGATCTTGATATCGATCAATTCGGCCGGAATACAGCCGCCGGACGGGCCGCCGGTCTGCGCCGCCTTGAATTTTTTGCCGTTGGGGATTCCTCCGCCGATATCCTCGATGATCTCGCGCAGGGTCGTGCCCATCGGGATTTCCACAAGGCCCGTGTTGGCGATCTTGCCGCCGAGCGCGAACACCTTGGTGCCCTTGCTCTTTTCGGTGCCCATCGCGGCAAACCACTTCGAGCCGTTCAGAATGATCTGCGTGATATTGGCGTAGGTTTCGACATTGTTTAAGAGCGTAGGTTTGCCGAACAAGCCCTTGATCGCCGGAAACGGCGGGCGCGGGCGCGGCTCGCCGCGGTGCCCTTCGATGCTGGTCATCAGCGCGGTTTCCTCGCCGCAGACGAACGCGCCGGAGCCGAGGCGAATTTCAAGATCGAACGAGTGGCCCGTCCCCAATATATTCTTTCCCAATAATCCGTATTCACGCGCCTGATCAATCGCGACCTGCAAACGTTGGACGGCGATCGGGTATTCGGCGCGGACGTAAACATAGCCCTGATCGGAACCGACCGCATACCCCGCGATCATCATCGCTTCGATGACGCAATGCGGGTCGCCCTCCAAAACGGAACGGTCCATGAACGCGCCGGGGTCGCCCTCGTCGGCGTTGCAGCAGACGAATTTTTTATCGCCCTGCGCGTCCTTGGTGAACTGCCATTTGAGGCCGGTCGAAAAGCCGCCGCCGCCCCTGCCGCGCAGGCCCGACGCTTTGATCTCGTCCACGACCTGTTGCGGGGTCATCGCCGTGACGACCTTTTCATAGGCCTTGTAGCCGTCGCGGGCGATATACTCGTCGATATTTTCGGGATTGATGACGCCGCAATTCTTCAAAGCGACGCGCAGCTGCTTTTTATAGAAATTGGTTTCGTTCAAGGACTGAATGCCGTCCTGCTTGACGGTTTCCTCGTACAGCAGGCGTTTGACGATCCGGCCTTTGACGATATGCTCCGAAATGATTTCCCGCACGTCGTCCGGCGTCACCTTGCTGTAAAAGCTGCCCTCGGGGTACACGATGACAACCGGCCCCAAAGCGCACAGTCCGAAGCAGCCCGTCAGAACGAGCTTCACTTCCTTGTCGAGGCTTTGCGTTTTTAAACCGTCCTCGAACGCCGCGAAGATGTCTTTCGAGCGGGAGGACGAACAGCCCGTGCCGCCGCAAATGAGAATGTGTGATCTGAATAACATAGTTTCTCCTAGTTTCTCCTATGAAGACCGTCATAGATCGGGCGCGGTGCGTGCTGCGCTTGGTCATTCGGCTCGGTCCTGTACGTATCGAGTACACTCCCTCGCCGCATTGCCAACTGTCGCCCGCTCAGGCGCCCGATCTATGGCGGCTTGCATTTTACATGATTATGAATTCGCGGGCATCAAAAATTCGTCCACGATTTTGCCGTTGACGATATGCTCGGCGACGATGCGAACTACCTTTTCGGGCGTCACCTTGACATACGTTACCTTTTTGCCGTCGGGCGTGATCACATCTACGATCGGTTCTAAACGGCACATGCCGATGCAGCCCGTCTGCACCGTCTTGACGTTAGACAGCTTACGCACGTCGATCTCATGGTTAAACGCCGTCAGCACCGGACGGGCGCCCGCCGCGATCCCGCAGGTCGCCATGCCCACGACGATCCGGATGTCCGCCTCGCCGTTTTCACGCTGGTTCACCTCGTTTTTGAGGCGTTCACGGATCTGTTGCAGTTCTGCGAATGATTTCATCTGATTTGCTCCTATTTCTCAACCGAAATTTTCAGTTTTCAGTTTTCACTTTTCAGTTCTATAAGCCCAAAAGGCCGTGCGTTTCCAACAGCTCCTTTATATACTCCTCCAACCAAATCAGGATTTCGGGCGTATCGATCGGCACGCCGTCCAATTCCTTTTTGATTTTCCGCGTGTCCGCCGCGGCCAGCTCCGAACCGGATCCGCAGGTCAAAACGTAATCCACGTCCGGCGCGCCGCGAACCAAGGTCAACAGCGTACCGGCCAAATCCCCGAGCGGCACGCGGTCGATCGAGGTTAAACCGAACGCCGCAGTCACCGTCGTTCCTTTTCCCTGTTCGCTCTCTATTTTCAGACTGCCGCCCGTGTCCTCGGCCGCCGCCTTGAAAAGAGCCAATCCCATGCCCACCTTACGCGTCGTGCGCGTCGTCGTGAAAGGATCGGTCACGTTCGCGGCGAACTCCTTGCTCATGCCCTTGCCGTCGTCCGCAATCGTGATCGTCAACGTATCGCGCGCAGTGTCGGCGTTTACGGCGATTCGGACGGTCTTTGCGCCCGCGCCGATCGAATTTTGGACGATGTCTAATATATGTAACGATAACTCGCGCATTTTATTGAACTGAAAGGTGAGAAGTGAAAATTATTGATCCGCCGTAAGAAAAAGCTTTTATTATGCTATACGTTTCTTATCTGCCGACAAAGCCGTCTTTACGAGCAGTCGACCGAAACTTTCAGTTTTCAGCTTTCACTTTTCACTTTGTCTTCAATTCCGGTAATTATTGAGAATCTCCGGTATCTTTTCCGCCGTCACCTTGCCGTACACGTGCTCGTTGACCGACAGCACGGGCGCGAGGCCGCAACAACCAAGGCAACGCGTCGCGTCGATCGTGAATAACCCGTCGGGCGTGGTCTCCCCCGTCTTGATTTTCAGGTTGGTTTCCAAAGCCTCCAAAACCTGCGCCGAGCCCTTGACGTAACAAGCGGTGCCCATGCAAACGCCGATTCGGTTTTTTCCTTTCGGAACCAACGCGAATTGCGAATAGAACGTCGCGATGCCGTAGATTTCTTCGAGCGGCACGCCGAGATCGTCGGCAATGAGCTTCTGCACGGCAAAGGGCAAATAGCCGTAGATACCCTGCGCCTTTTGCATCGCGGGCATGATCGCGCCCGGCGTGCCCTTTAAGGACGCCGTAACCGCGCGTAATTGCTCTTCCTGTTCGGGAGTTCCGAGATTTGTGCAAGACATATGAAATTCCTCTTTGTTTTATTATATCATAATGATAAAAGCATGTCTACTTTTTGAAGCAAAAAATGTAAAATGTTAGAATTTATCAGAAATCTTACAATCCGTTTGATCCTGATTTTCGGTCGGCTGCGGCTGACCGTTTGGATAATTTGCGCGTCAGACGGGCCAACAAAAGGCAGAGCGGCACGGCGAGCGCGGCAAACGCGATAAAAAACCAAAGCGAAGGCAAGCCGGGCAACGTCAGACCCAGCAAATTTTTAGAGAAGAGAACGCCGGACGAAAGCAACCATACCGCCGCGAAAAAGCCCAAACCGGAGGTCAACGCCAAAAACAAGCGAAGCTTATTAAAGGGCATGCACGCCCGAAAAACGGCAATCGCGCTGACGAAGCCCGCGATCAGGTACATGACCGCGGCGATTTCGGCCTCCTCTATATGCGTAAACCTTCCGACCGCCGTCAGCGCGGCGACATATACGGTAATCAGAACCGCGAACGGCAGCGCGCGCGTGACGGCGGTTCGCAAAAAGGTTCCCCGTATTTGTCCGGTTTCGCGTTCGAACGACATGATCAGCGACGGATATCCCTCGATCGCGAGGTCGATCAGCGTAATTTGAATCGGCAAGAACGGAAACGGGACGTTGAACGCAATGCAGAACAGCGAGAGCAACGCGGAATACAGCGTTTTAATGAAAAAGACGCCCGACACCTTGGTGATATTGTTGACCACGCGCCGCCCCTCCGCCAAAACGTCGGGCAAAGCCGTGAAATCGGAATCGGTCAGGACGATTTGGGATACCTGCCGCGCGGCGTCCGCGCCGGAGGCCAGCGCGATACCGCAATCCGCCTCGCGCAGGGCAAGTACGTCGTTCACGCCGTCGCCCGTCATCGCCACGGTATGCCCACCCTCCTTTAAAGCGGCGACCAGCCGTTGCTTTTGCGCGGGCGTGACGCGGCCGAATACGGCGTATCTTTCCGCCGCTTCGCGTATTTCCTCCGCCGTGTCCACGCCCGTCATGTCGATAAAGGCGGCGTATTTCTCCAAACCGGCTTCCTTGGCCACGGCCGAAACCGTGCGCGGGTCGTCGCCCGAAATGACCTTGATATCCACGCCCTCGCGCTTAAAATACGCCAGCGTCCGCGCCGCGCTCGGGCGCACGGGATCGGTCAACTCGATCGCGGCGAAGATTTTTAAGCTTGGCAGCGCGCCCCCGACGGGCAGTTCCGCCGCATAGGCGGCGTACAGCGTGCGTTTGTCCGCCGCGCGCGCGGCGGCTAACTCTTCGGGCAACGGCCCGCCGTGCCGCGCGAGGAGCTTTTCAGGCGCGCCCACGACGATCGTACCGTACCCTTTGAACGTCACGGAACTCCATTTGCGTTCGGAGGAAAACGGGGTTTTCGCGGCCGTCGTATACGCCGAATCCGGCGCGCCGGTAAAATAGGCTTTGAGCGCGTCGTAGGTCGCGTTGTTGTCCTCGGACGCCGACACGAACAGCGCGAGAGCCTGTTCCGCAGACATCGGCGGCGCAAGGACTTGCGCGACGGTAAGCCCGGAAACCTTCATTTTGCCTTCCGTCAGCGTGCCCGTTTTATCCAAACACAAAACGTCGGCGTGCGCGAACATTTCGATCGCGTGCATTTCCTGCACCAATACTTTTTTTCGGGCAAGGGCGGCCACGCCGACGGCCAACGCAATGCTGACCAACAACACCAAGCCCTTGGGCAGCATACCCAAGACGGCGGCGGCGGTCGACACCACCGAATCGGACAGCGTGCCGGCGCGGATAAAATAGGCCTCGGTGAACAGCAGAACGGCGACGGGCAGGATAAAATAGCCGGTCAGCCGCGTGACCTTGCGCATCGAGGTCAAAATTTCGGACTTGATTTTTTTGTGCTTTTTGGCTTCCTCGGCCAATTTCGCGGCGAAGCTCTCCGCGCCCACACGCTCGGCCCGCGCCCTACACCTTCCGCCGGCGATAAAACTGCCCGATAAGAGAAGGCTTCTCGGCGTTTTCGTCACGGCGTCGGCCTCGCCCGTGAGCAAAGCTTCGTTGACTTCGGCTTCGCCGTCAAGCAAAACGCAGTCGGCGCAAATTTGGTTCCCCGCTTCGAAGCTCAAAACGTCGTCCAACACGACCTCTTCCGCGGGGATTTCCCGAATTGCTCCCCCCCGCACGACGCGCACGGTCTGCGCGGTTAAAAGGGACAGCTTGTTGACAAGATTCCGGGCGCGCACCTCCTGAACGATGCCGATCGCGGTATTGATCAAAATGATCGCAAGGTACGCCGTATTGAGATATGCGCCGATCGAAACCAAACAAATTCCGATGATCAGATTGTATAAATTGAACAGCGTCAAAACGTTGTCCTTGAAAATATCCCCGTTGCTTTTGGTGATTTTTTGCCGCTTTCGATTGAACAGCCCCTGCTCGAAACGGCGGGTCGCTTGCTCGTCCGTCAGGCCGGATGCGGCGGACGGCTGAAAACGCTCGATAGTATCCATTGCTTCATATAGTATAACATTTATCGGAAATTATGTCAAGTCGCGCTACGGCGCGCTCCGCTTCGGCTCTTATCTCGGAGTCCTGCGGATGCCTTGCCTTATGCTCGCTCCGCGCTCTTTCCGACCAAACGCGAATTTTTGACTGCGCAAAAATTCGGTCGGACTTAAATCGGTTTTTACTTTACCATCTCTAATCGGTTATTACTCTCAAAACGGTTCGACGGCTTTGTATGTCATTCAGAGGACACGTCAGCGTCCGTGGAATCTCATCCGCATAAATCTGCGGAATCCCAACCGGAGGATCATTATTGACAAATTGTGCTTTTAGGGGTATACTTATTATAGTAAAGACTATTTAGGTAAAACAGGTGAAAAAGAAATTTATTAAAAATCTAATCATAGTAGCGTTCCTATTGATAATCGCGGTTGCGGTTTTTGCTTGCCAACGCATTCCGAAGCCGGAACAATTCAGCGTTTCCTATGTTGCGGCAGAGGGCGGGAGTATTACGGGGGAAACGGAGCAAACCGTACAAAAGGGCGGCGACGTACGGAAGTCGCCGTCGTGACGGCGGACGGTTATACTTTTATCGGTTGGTCGGACGGGAACGCGAACGCCGCAAGGCGGGAAACGAACGTACAAACAAATCTTTTCTTTACCGCGAATTTCAGTAAAACCGAATTGACTGTACATTATGCCGCCGGTACGGGCGGAACGATAACGGGGAACGCAAGCCAAACGATAGAATACGGCGGGGACGCAACCACGGTGACGGCAACGCCGGACACGAGGTATCGGTTTGTGAAGTGGTCGGACAATGTGCCGACGGCGGAACGGACAGACACGAACATAACGGCGGCGATCGGGGTGACGGCGAGTTTTGAAAAAATTCCCTTTGCGGTGACGTACAATGCCGGAACGGGCGGGAGCATAACGGGGAGCGCAAGCCAAACGATAGAATACGGCGAGAACGCTACGACGGTGACGGCGGCGGCGAATACTGGGTATCGGTTTGTGAAGTGGTCGGACAACGTGCTGACGGTGGAACGGACGGACACGAATGTGACGGCGGCGATCGATGTGACAGCCGACTTTGAGAAATTAACCTACACAATAACCTATGCCGCCGGAACAGGCGGGAGTATAACGGGGAACGCAAGCCAAACGGTAGAATACGGCGGGGACGCGACCATGGTGACGGCGATGCCGGACACGGGGTATCGGTTTGTGAAATGGTCGGACAATGTGACGACGGCAGAACGGATGGACACGAACGTAACGGCGGCGGTCAATGTGACGGCCCACTTTGAGAAATTAACCTACACAATAACCTATACCGCCGGAACGGGCGGAACGATAACGGGGAACGCAAGCCAAACGGTAGAATACGGCGGGGACGCGACCACGGTGACGGCGATGCCGGACACGGGGTATCGGTTTGTGAAATGGTCGGACAATGTGACGACGGCGGAACGGACGGACACGAACGTGACGGCGGCGATCCATGTGACGGCGGAGTTCGAGCGCGACGGAATCCTGTTTTTCATTCGGTACGGCGTGACGGCGGGCGGTTCGATTTACGGGCCGACGTATCAAACGGTGGAAATCGGCGAAACGACCCAATTTGTCACGGTCGCGCCTCTGCCGAACGCGGGATACATCTTTGACGGTTGGTCGGACGGCGTTTCGGAACAGTCGCGGACGGATACGGTTACGGGCGATTTGGACATAACGGCGATTTTCCGGCGGGTTTTCACGGCGGGCAAAGGCACGCCGTCCGATCCGTATTTGATCGGCAGTTATCAAAACCTGATCGATATGGTGTACTTCCCCGCGAGTTACTTCAAACTGACCTGTGATTTGAATTTGGCGGGGGAAGATCATCAACCGATTTTTAACGGGGATTTAATGTTCGACGGCGAGTTTGACGGGAACGGGCATACGATCGACAACATGAGGGTGGACGTATATCACGCGTATCCGTCGTTGTTCGGCTGTATCTTTTTAGGCAGTGTAAAGAACTTGAATATAACAAACTTTGAGATTATCGTACCCAATTTCAACACGACGGCCGAGGATTCGGGGTTGTACGTCGGAGCGGTGTGCGGAGACACGCGCGGAGCGTTGACCGACATCACGGTCAGCGGCACGATCACGGGCGGCATTGGATTACAACTATATCACGATCGGCAGCATGGTCGGCAGGACGCAAAACGCCATGACGAATTGCCATGCGGATATTGTTATTGTGTTGAACAATGTCGTTTCGGGCAATGCTTTCGGAACCGTCAGTTTTATCGTGGGAGGTTTGGCGGGACGGGTCAGCGGCATGGAAGGGTTTGTAAAGATAGATATGACGGCTTGTAGCGCGAGTGGAAGCATTGATATTGCCTTTACGAATGATATAGGCGACAGAGTTGTCGGCGGTTTGGTCGGCGGGATGGAGTACGCGGCGGCGCAAAAGCCTCCTATCGGCGGATCGATCGGTCCGGTGACTTTTGGGATAACCGCTTTCGCAAGCGGGGTGAATATTGTCGGTTGTTACGCCGAGATGGATATAACTTGTAATTATGATCCTCGTTGCGGAGGTTTGATCGCTTACGGCAATATTAAATCGGTATTAAATGTGTCAGATTGCTATACTACCGGCAATATTGTGATGCTGACAAGCGCGAGTGCAAGCGATGTAGGCGGTTTTTTGGGTTGGATCAATATGGATTCGGGTTCGATTGCGAATTGTTATACGACGGTCAATATTACGGCTATACGGGCGGGCGGGTTTGCGAGAAAACTAAATTGTAAAAATTCTCTTAATATTACGGATTGCTATGCGGCGGGGAATGTATTTTCAGGATGGGGCGGCGGTTTTTGTTATGAAGCGTATAATGTCAATTTTTATCGTTGCTATTCAACAGGTATCGTTCAAGGTACAAAGGTTTCCGGATTTATCTATCAAATGTATAACGATGAGCCTATCATAATAGAGGAATGTTTCACGACGGGCGACATAAGGGCGGCGACGGACGCTGCCGGTCTCATTTATGGTACGGATCAAGTTTTGATAAAAAATTGCTATTCAAAAAGCGATATTTATTTTATTGCTAATAGTGTGAATATTACTGTTCATGCCGCGGGGTTGGTTTATGATATGGACGGGATTTTGATGAATTGCTATTACTCGGGCAAGATAACCGCCGTTCTACAATATCATGGTATAAAGGTCGGCGCTCTCACATTGTTTACCTATGCCGACACGCGGATTATAAATTGTCATTGGTTGCAAGCGGAAGGCGGCCTCGCTACGGTCGCGGTGCTTTATGATGACAGTTTACAGTCGGATCATGTCGCTTACAGCGATATTGCCGATATGTATGAATTGGCCGATGCGTTAAACGCCGATCAAGACGAAACGGTGTGGGTCAATATTCCGAACGGAACGCCGCAATTAAAATTCATGTCGGAGGTTTAGTCGGTCATGAAAGACAACAATACAGCTCTCCAAACTTCAAGATGACCTCAGCGCCGCCCAAACGGACGCGGGCCTCGCGTTTTTTCGGGGATACGGAAAGGATCGTGCCCCGCGCCCGCAGCGCCCGCACATAAACCGCCGCGCCCGGGACGATTTCGGCGTCCGCCGCGGGACGAACGCTTTCCTCCGGCTCCTCGATTCCGGCGCGGGCGGCAAGCTCGACGACCTCGTTTTTCAATTTGCGCATAGCGAACAGCGCGGGCTCGTCGGCTTGCGACAGCAGTTCTTTCATTTGCTCGATCAGCGTTTCGGCTTGCTCGGCCGCCTTGCCCGCAAGGCGCGCCGCTTCCGCTTTGGCGCGCTGCGCGATACCGGCGTTCAAGTCCGCGTATTTTTGCCGCTCACGGGCCGCCGCCGCGCGCTCCTCCTCTGTCATTTTCCGCTCGCGCTCCGCTTCGTCCCGTTCGCGCTCGGCTTGCAATAAGGCCTCGGAAACGCGCTTGATCATGCCGTCATAGGACAATTTACCCGAATCGATATTTTGCCGCGCGTCGTTCAGAAGCTCGTCGTCCAAGCCCAACCGCCGCGCGATTTCGAGGGCGTAGCTCGCGCCCGACATGCCAATCGTCAGTTTGTAGGTCGGGCGGCAGGTGCTTTCGTCGAAGCGGACGCAAGCGTTGCGGATACGGGCGTTGACCGAGCCGCCCCGCCCGCCCGTGCCGGCGGCGTTTCGCGTCCCCTCTTCCTGCGGAGAGGAATTGCCGTTGACGATTTCCTTTAATTCGGAATAGTGCGTCGTAATCGCGGCGAACGCGCCCCCCGCCGCAAGCCGTTTGACGATCGCGGCGGCCAGAGCCGCGCCCTCTTTGGGATCCGTGCCCGCGCCGAGCTCGTCGAGCAACAGCAAGGAGTTGGAATCGAACTCCTTTAAAATCCCCGCGATATTGCCCATGTGGGAGGAAAAAGTGGATAAGTCGTTTTCGATGCTCTGATTGTCGCCGATATCGCACAGGATTTTCCCGAAAACGGCGGCGCGGGCCGGTTCGCGGCACGGCAAATACAGCCCCGAAGCAGCCATCAGACAAAACAAGCCCAACGTTTTCAGCGTCACGGTTTTGCCGCCCGTGTTGGGGCCGGAAATAATCAAAACCGAAAAGCCGCCGCCGAACGCGATATCCACCGGAACGACCTTGTCAACGGGGATCAAGGGGTGACGGGCGGCGTTGAACAAGCAATCGCCCTTGTCGTTCAGCTCCGGCTCGGCGGCGCGCGTTTCCCGCGCCATTTGCGCCTTGGCGAACAAGATATCGGCGGCTTCGAGGGCGTTTTGCGCGGCCTCCATGTCGGGCGCGACCGCGGCGAAACGGGCGGTGTATTCGGACAAAATACGGTCGATTTCCGCTTGCTCGTCAAACGCCAGCGTGCGGATTTGGTTGTTCAGCTCCACAACCGCCAAGGGCTCGACAAACACCGTCGCGCCCGACGCGGAACGGTCGTGCACAAGGCCGGGGACTTCCCCTCTGCATTCGGCGCGGACGCTCAAAACGTAGCGGTCGCGGCGGCTCGTCACAATTTCGTCCTGCAAGTATTTATTGAGGTCGGGCGAACGCAAATAGGAATTCAGTTTTTCGCGGACGGCGGCGTGGGCGGCGCGGATTTTGGCGCGGACGGAGCGCAATTTCGGGCTTGCGCCGTCGTTGACCTCGCCGGACGGCGAAAAGTCGGCGGCCACGGCGTCCTCCAAATTCTTATAGAGCTTTACGGAAGCGGCGAGAGCGTTCAGCGTGACAAACGCGGGAGTATTGGCCGCCGCGACGCCGCTCTTAAACAGACGCGCGGCGCGCAAGTGAGCGGCGGCGCGCAAAATTTCCTCGCCCGACAGCGTGGAAAGAGCGCGGCATTTATCCAAAACGCGGGACAAATCGTCAAAATCCGCGACGGGATTGACGCCGTGCCGCGTCAGCATATCATAGGCTTCGCGGGTTTTGGCGATTTCGGCGCGCGCGGCGTTTAGGTCGGTTTCGGGCGCGATTTTCAGGATCGCGGTTTTCGCGCATTCGGAAACCGCATACCCCGACAGGATATGCAGAATTTTATCGTATTCGAGGGTTGTTATCGTATCCATATTCATTGAAGTGAAAAGTGAAAACTGAAAACTGAAAATTTCGGGCCGCTTCGCTCCGATTCCCAAACGCCCGATTGTGTCATTCCGAACGAAGCGAAGAAGCGCATCCTTATTTTTCATTTTTCAGTATAGCAGGTAAGCGGCAAGCAACAAGTAACAGGTATCGGTCAAATTTTAATCGTATTTATGCAGTATGTATTTATCGGGACTGCCTCTGCCCCATTCGGCTTTTATAAAGGCTGTTTTGTCGTCCGCGATTAAAAGTGTTTCTCTCGGATCGTCAAAACATATTGTTAATCCTTCATGAAGCGGCAGATATTCCCCATCGTAAAAACGGGCATGATATTTGCTTTCCGGATCATACGCGCAAGCGATCACATAACAATTCTTAACCGAAGGCGATAATTTTTTGATTTCCTTTTCCGCATCCTCTAATTTTAGTTTTCCGTCATGCAGATGAATGTATTTTGATTTTATGCATATGTCGGTATAATGTGAAAACCTGCTTATACCCGCGGGATAACGACAGCCTTTTTTAAGGTTTCCTCTGCGAGCGTCTGAAAACAACTCAAAAAGAAACCTTTCCTGTAAACGTTTTTCGATGAACGTTTTCACAAATTTTTCTTCCGTGTCTTTGTCCATATTGTACCCTTTATCTTTTACTTTTTACCTTTTACTTAAAATACAGTCCCGCCGTAAACGGCCCTTCGGGCTCGCGCGGCGCGGGATCGGAAAACGCGGCAAGGATTTTCAACGCCGTATCGGGCGGGCAAGCGCGGAAGTCGAAGAAATAATGCGGCTTGATTTTGTTTTTATATTTGACCAAGTTGTGCGGCACGGCGTTCAGCAAGTGAAAATAGCAAGCGGCCGTTTTGTATTTATAGATTGCCAGCCGATTCCCCTTTTCGTCCTTGTATTCGAGGGATTCTTTTTCTTTGCATTCGCAATGACACCCCGACCGACCATCTTCCATCTTCCATCTTCCATCTGCCATGACCCGACCTCTCCCGCTGCCGAATACCTGTACGTATGGACAGTGACACAGCGTCATCAGCGGCAACCGCCCGTACACGTACAAAAAATAGTTTCGCGTTTGCCAATCCGCGAATAACCGATAATCCGGCTCACCGATCTCCGGCGACAGCAGAATGTTTTGATGCTGCGCGGCCGCCGTTTGGTTGAGGATATTCAAGCCCGATCCCGCGAAAATTTCGGTTTTCCATTCCTCGGCAAGCCGGAGCGCGTAAGGGTTGTTGGCTACGACGCCGGCGTAACCGCCGCGCTTAAAATTGCCGGTTAAGACGGCGATATCGGCGCGCCCCGCATAGACGGGCATATGCAAGTAGAGCGGTTTTGACGAACGGACGGCGGCGGGCGCGGCATAGTCCCGCGGCGACCATACGATCCTATCCGCGTAAGACTCGATTTGCGGAACAAGATCCGCGTCGTCGGTTTGTATACAGTAACTTTTTTTCGGTTTATCGGACATATATTTTTTATTGAATAGTGAATAGTTCCTTGTTCTGCCGCGCCGAGGTGGTTATGTGCAGTTTATCGCCGGGGCGGGGCTTGCCGGAATAGACGAGGCGGCCTTTTTCATACAGCGCGCTGCCGACCTCTTGGCCGCCGCGTAAGAGCTTAAACGCGTTTCCGTCCTCAAAAACGGCGGCGACGCCCTTTCGGCCGGATTTGTTCGGACGGCCGTCGGCCGCCCCGACGCCCGATTCACAGCGGGCCGCGGGTTTTACGTCGAGAAACCGGCCGTTCACACGCAAGACCTCGCCGACGTATAATCCTTTATGCCCTTGAATGTCCTTTGAGAGAAAGTCCGGCTGCACGCCGTACAAGTATCCCGTCGTAAAATCGCCGCGGTTGTAGACCGTTTTCAAGCGGTTCAAAGCGTCCGGATCGCGAACGCCGTCCAGCGCGCGGCGATAGGTGCGGACGGTTTCGGCCACGTATTCGGGACGGCGCATACGCCCCTCGATTTTGAAACAATCGACGCCCGCGTCGCGCAGAGCGGATAATTCGTTTAACAAACATAAGTCTGCGGGCGATAATAAATAGCCGTTGGCCGCCGGTCTATGATTCGGTTGACGGCTGTCGGTTTTATTCTCATTGGCCGGCCACCCCGTCCGCTTCGCGGCCACCCCTCCGGCGGAGGGGAATTTTTCTGCGGACTGAGCCTTTAACTGTCTGCCGTCTGCTGTCAACCGTCCGCTATTTCCGTCCTTTAATTGTGCATTGTGCATTGCGCATTGTGCATTATCGTTTAACTGACCACCGGCCACTGACCACTGTCCACTGTATTGCTTTCGGCAAAACTGCAAGCACTTCCCCCGATTGCCGCTGTTGCCCGACACAACGGAGGAAAAATAGCACGCGCCCGAAAAGGACACGCATAACGCGCCGTGAACGAATACCTCGGTTTCCATACCGGTCTTTTCCTTGATACGGCGGATTTCCGAAAGCGGCGTTTCGCGGGAAAGGATTACGCGCCGAAAGCCGCAATCTTTCGCGTACAATGCGCCTTCAACGTTGTGGATTCCCGCTTGCGTGCTGGCGTGCAAGACGATATGCGGATCACGTTTAAGCAATTCCGCCGCCAAACCGAAATCCTGTACGATCAGCGCGTCCGCGCCCGTCCGATACGCTGCCAAGGCTTCCGCCGCCGCCCGTTCGAATTCGCTTTGGCGGATCAGCGTGTTGAACGCGATATAAATTTTGACGTTCCGGCTATGCGCGCGGGCAATGATCTCCGGCAAGTCCTCGATCGCGAAATTATCGGCTTTCGTCCGCGCGTTGAAAGGATTTTTCAAGCCCAAATATACCGCGTCCGCGCCCCAATGCAAGGCGGCGCGGAACGCTTCCGGCCCCCCGGCGGGAGCCAGCAATTCGGGTCTTTTATCGCTGACGTTCATTGTATATTACTACACAGTATGGAATCGGATGCGATTCTTCACTGCGTTCAGAATGACACAACCAAAGGCGCGGGCGGCCGATGCCGGCCACCCCGTCCGCTTTCGCGGACACCCCTCCGTCGGAGGGGAATTTTTCAAAGGTTGTGATTCTTCACTGCGTTCAGAATGACAATTTTAACGGCGTTACTTCTTACAGTGATACCCTTTTCCAATGACAGCCTTTATCGTTTTGTTCTCTCGTCCTTACGCGTTTAGAGGGGGTTGGGGGAGGAATCGCAACCTCCTCCAAATTTTTCTCGGCGTTTTTCTTTTAGTATAAAAGAAAGCAGGCCTACCTCTCTTTCTACCCCCTTCTTTTAGCATAAAAGAAAGCAGGTCTCTCTTAATACTCGATACTGCCCACCGTGCGCGGATACGGCACCACGTCGCGGATATTGGAAATGCCCGTTAAATACATGACCATGCGCTCAAATCCCAAGCCGTACCCCGCGTGCTTGCAACCGCCGAACCGCCGCAAATCCGTGTACCACCAATAGTCCTCGGGATTCAGGTTCATTTCGACCATGCGCCTTTCCAAAACGTCCGCGCGTTCCTCGCGTTGGCTGCCGCCGATCAGCTCGCCGATGTCGGGCACCAGCAAATCGGACGCCGCCACGGTCTTGCCGTCGTCGTTTAAGCGCATATAGAACGCCTTGATTTCCTTCGGGTAGTCGGTCAGGAACACCGGCTTTTTATAGACCTCCTCGGTGATATAACGTTCGTGCTCGGACTGCAAATCGCAGCCCCAATATACGGGGAACTCGAAGCGGTCTTTTTTTTCGGCGGCGGCTTTTTCCAAAATCGCGACCGCTTTCGTATAGGTCAGGCGCGCGAACTTGTTGTCGCGCACGTTTTTCAGCCGCTCCATTAGGCCCGCGTCCACAAATTTATTCAAAAATTCCAGCTCCGGCGCCGCGTGCTTGATTACATACGCGATGATATATTTGACCATCGCCTCTGCGACATCCATGTCGCCCTTTAAATCGCAAAACGCGATTTCGGGTTCGATCATCCAAAATTCGGCGGCGTGGCGCGTCGTATTGGATTTCTCGGCGCGGAACGTCGGCCCGAATGTGTACACGTTGGAAAACGCCAGCGCGAACGGCTCGACGTTGAGCTGTCCCGACACCGTCAGACTCGCTTTTTTGGTGAAGAAGTCCTGCGCGTAATCGACCGCCCCCGTCTCGGTTTTGGGCGGCTTATCCAAATCCAGCGTCGTCACCTGAAACATTGCCCCCGCGCCCTCGCAGTCGCTCGCCGTGACGATCGGCGTGTGGACGTAGATAAAGCCGCGCTTCCGAAAAAATTCGTGGATCGCGAACGCCGCCAGCGAGCGGACGCGGAACACGGCGTTAAAGGTATTCGTGCGCGGGCGCAAGTAAGCTTTTTCGCGCAAAAACTCCATGCTGTGCCGTTTTTTCTGCAACGGATAGTCCTCCGGCGACGCGCCGGCGACCGTGATTTTTTCCGCTTTGATTTCAAACGGCTGCTGATTTTCGGGCGTGCAAACCAACACGCCTTCGCAGAGTATGGCCGCGCCGACGTTTTGGCGGGCGGTTTCGTCGTAGTCGTACGCTTTGCCGCGTTCGAACACGACTTGTACGGAACGGTGATCCGTGCCGTCGTTCAACTCGATAAAGCCGAAATTTTTCACGTCGCGGACGGTTTTTGCCCAACCGCAAATTTGAACGGTTTTGCCGTTCAAGGCTTTGTGTCTTTTCCAAACGTCGGATAACAGTGTGCGTTTCATGTTTTTTCCTTTTTTTTGCGGAAAACCATATTTTCCAAAAAAGGTTTTCCGCGCTTTTCCCAAAAACTTTTACTTGTTTTTATGAATGATCCCGCGGCAAGTTACAAGGCATCGACCCGGTAACGGCTTTTCCCTTTGGCTCTATCCGCTTATTTCTTTTTCAGCCGGGCGGTTTTCTCATGATAGGCTTTCCTTGACCGGCATGCTCAAAGAAAAAAGCCCGTAGTATGCCGTTCCATTACGGAAACAGCCTGTCTTGCCCGCGGTGAATAAACGCCACCTCGCGCAAATTCGCGTACCCCAGCAGATTCATCAAAATGCGCGCGAGGCCCACGCCGAAGCCGCCGTGCGGCGGACAGCCGAAACGGAAGCAATTCAGATAGCTTTGGATCGGTTCCAAATGTAAGCCCTTTTCACGGGCTTGGGCGGTGACGATATCGTAGCGGTGTTCGCGCTGCGCGCCCGTCGTGATCTCGATTCCGTTCCACAATAAATCAAAGCTCTTGGTCAAGCCCGGATTCTTTTCATGCCTCATATGATAGAACGGACGCACGGCCGCGGGATAGTCCTTGACAAAGACGAATTCGTGCCCGTATTTTTCCATCGCCCACGCGCCGAGCAGCCGTTCCGCCGGCGGGTCGAGGTCGCCTTTGGTCGAGGCGGGCACCTCGTACCCTTTTTCCCGGATCACCTCTTTGGCCTGTTCCATCGTCAGGCGCGGGAACGGCAAGGCGGGCACGACGACCTCGCGGTTAAAAACGGCCTTGATTTCCTCGCCGTGCTTTTTCTTGACCGCCGCGAGAAAATAGGCAATCCATTCCTCCTCATTTTTCATGACGTCCTCGTGGGAGTTGATCCACGCTATTTCCGCGTCGAGGCCGGTAAATTCGGTCGCGTGGCGGTTCGTGCTGGACGGGTCGGCGCGGAACACCGGCCCGACCTCGAACACGCGCTCGAAGCCCGCCGCGATCGCCATCTGTTTGTAAAATTGCGGCGACTGCGACAGGTATGCGGTGCGGCCGAAGTAATCCAGGCTGAACAGCTCCGCTCCCGATTCGCTGGGGTTTCCCATCAGCTTCGGGGAATGAATTTCGATGAAATCGTTCTTGCGCCAAAAGTCGCGCATAGCGGCTTCGGCGGTCGTCTGCACCTTAAAGATCAGCTGGTGCTCCTTGGAGCGCAAATCGAGGAACCGCCAATCAAGACGCAAATCGCGGTTGGACTCGTTGAAGTCGGTCAAATCCAACGGCAAATTGTTGTCCGCAAGGTTGACGCAAACGGCGTCCGCCGCGAGCAGCTCCACGCCGTTCAGTTTAACGAAGGCGTCTACGTGAACCTTGCCGGTAACGATCACGGAGGATTCCTGCGTCAGCGCGGCGATTTTGGCGTTCAGTTCCGCATTTTCGGGCGTTTTGAACACCGTGACCTGCACGGACTCGGTGATGTCGCGCACGATCAAAAACTGAATGCTTTTGAGGTCACGCACCTGCTTGACAAAGCCGCGCACCGTGACGCTTTTGCCGTCGTGCTTTTTGAGATCGGTGATTTTGGTATATTTCATATATGCTCCTTTAAGGCCGCCGTATAATCGGGCGTGATACGGCGGCTTGCTTTTTTGCTTGCTTTGCCTTTTTTTTGTTTTGTGACTTTTTACCCTTCACTTTTGCTAAAAGATACGCAATACCGCATGACCGAGACGGCGAAACAAACGTAGCCCCGATCCGGCGCGTCTATGCCGTTAAATCAAAAGATGCGTAACACCGATACATCCTTCCCCCGCACCGACACCCGGCATTTCCCTTGCGGCACCGAAAAGTGCACGGCATAGTCGCCGGTCGCGCGGTTGCGGTCGGCCTTATAGAGGAATAAATTGACCTTTAAGGGGTATTGCGCGTCGATTAAAAACTCGCAGCCCCTGTCGTTTTCCACAAACTGCCGCACGACGCACCGGCCGCCGGCCGCCTCGAACAGGGTCTGATTGTTGACCAATAAGGTCGTCGTGCCCTCGTTGACCTCGATACCGTAATACTTGTCCAATATCCGCAAATTCGTCACGCTGTGATTGCCCTTGCAAAACGTGCCGAACCGCAGCGCGAGATTCAAATCTTCGCGGAAATATTCCACGTCTAACAATTCCTGAATGCCGACCAGAGCCAGCATGTTGCCGGTATTCGACAGATAGCGTTTTTTGCGCACCCGACGGCCGTTCGGCAAATACAGGCTGTAATTCTCGACGTTGGGGCTGTTGCCCCGCGCCTGCCAAAGCCGCGCCCCGCTGTGCGCCAACTCTCCCGCCAGCTGATCCAAGCCGTACCGCACCAAACCGTGGTAGACGATATAGTTAACGTAGGGCACGATGCTGCCGCGGTATTGCAGGAATTTGGGTTCGCGTTCGCCGCTCGGAGCGGGCGGGCCTTTTTTGCCGTATCGGCGGTCGTCCTTGGACAGCGTGGGGATTATATTTTCGCCCCAAAAAATTTTGGGGTCGGTCAGCATGTTCATCATTTTGGACAGCTTGGCGGGCGTGTCCACCGCGCCCGCCACGAGCGGGTAAAAGCTTGTCGCTCCGTAACTCCTGCCCCACGAGCCCGTCACGTCCCTGTTTTTATACATTCCCTTGTCGTCGTTCCAAAACGTTTCGTTGATCTTTCCCCGCAATTCCTCTTTCGCGCGCGCGTATTCCTTCGCCTCGTCCTCCTTCTCAAAAAAATGTAAAAACCGTTCGAGGATATCGAACGCCAGCAATTTCAGGCAGGACAAATCGAGCGAGAACATCGGCTGACCGTTGCCGGATTCCTTTAAGGGAGAATCCGTCCACTTGTAAGCGACCTCGTTTTGGGTATGGTCCTTGGCAACGACAAGCTCGGCGTCGCCGACCGGATACAATTTCTTCATGCGCGGCAGCAACCTGATAAACATCGCCTTGCCCGGCGTGTGCAGAAAGATATGCAGCGCGGCCAGCATCGCTATCAATTTATCCTCGACCGTATAGCGCAGCTGCATCGCGCTCTCCGTGCCCTTGCCCGCGAAACACCCGAGCAGCGCGGCGCAGTTTTCCTCGAAGCCCGTGATATTGAAATGGTCGTCCAGCGCGCTGCGGGCGGGGCTGTACAGCGTGTCGATCAGGTACGGATAATAGATCCGGCTCCACATGATCGAGTTCAGCATACTTTCCGTGGCCTGTCCCAGCGTCCCCGTCCCCGTGGTCTTGTTGACGCCGTAGCGCAATTCGGCGGTTTCGATCAGGCGCACCACGCGGTCGAGGCGCGGCACGTCGTCGGTCAAGACCTCCTCGCCGCCGATCGCGGCGTACAGGTAAACGCGCGGTTGGTTTTCGTTGATCGTGAACTCCATGATCGCCTCGTTGAACGCGCCGTTCGCGCTGTCGTTGGGCTTGTTATAGCTCTGCGCCATGAAGTACTCGCGGCCCTCGTCGTCGCCCAGCACCGCCTGATACCGCCCCTTATAGACCGCGTAGGCATCGGTCAGCTCGATCTCGCCGGGCACGACGGCGACGTAGGGCGAGCGGCCCTTGACGTACGCGCCCTCTATGGAAAGCTCGCCGAACCATTTATAGGCGGGATAAAAGATGACGCGGACACGCAAGCGTTTGCGGGCGGAAATTTCGAGAGCCAGCGCGCGGTCGTTATAGCGCGCCCATTTGACCGACAGCGGCCCGGAGGAAAAATGCGCGAAACTGCCGTCGGCGGTGTTGGCGCAGCCGATCCCCATGTTGCGGATGAAGTCCTCGTTGTCGAGCCACTTTTTGCCGTCGTAGTAGGAAACCTTGATGCCCCAAAGCGAGCCGTTTTCTCCGGCGAACAGCGCGCCGTTGATCGCGGAATAGTCGTACCCCGCGCCGATGATAAATTTGCCGGGAAAATTGTCCGGCCCGACCTGCGGGCCCGACCTGCTTTCCTCGTGAAACTTATCGAAAAAGGGCGGCCGGAACGTGAAGCCGTATTCGCGGTTGATATATCGTATATTTTGAACGGTTTCGGGCATTTGATAAATATTATATCACAAAATGCGGAAAGTGAAAAGCAAAACAACCGATAACTCCCGCCGCAAAGCCGCGCGGTATTATGCCCATGACAGGCTTTGCCCTTTGTTCTCTATCCGCTTCTTTCTTTTTCAGTCGGGCGGTTTTCTCATTATAGGACGTTCCCGATCCGCTCACTCAAAGAAAAAAGCCCGTTGAATAAATTTCGCGATGAAATCGAAGCCGTCGATTGTGCCCAGATTTTCCGGTTTTACGGATTTTCCCCAAATCAGCAGCGGAACGTATTCGCGCGAATGATCGGCGCTCGGCGTCGTCGGGTCACAGCCGTGGTCGGCGGTAAGGATGAGAATATCGTCGGGACGGGCGGATTTCAAAAACGCGGGGATCGCGCCGTCGATTTCCGACAGGGCGCGGGCGTATCCGTCGGGATCGTTGCGGTGCCCGTACAGCATGTCGGTGTCCACAAGGTTGATGAAGATGAACTGATCCTTGCGGGTATCAGGGAGCAGGGAACAGGGAGCAGGGAACAGGGATCGGGCGGGTATTAGGGAACAGGGATCAGATATCGGTTGGGCTTTTTCGCTTCGCTCAAAATGACAACTATCCTCCACTGCGCATTGTGCATTGTGCATTGTATATTGTTGTTTCGCCTTATCCTTATCCTTTAACTGACCGCTGACCACTGACCGCTGACCACTACCCTTTATCATCTCCCCGATCACCCGCAAGCCCTCGGCGTTGCCGTGCGTGTGAATCGCGCGGTCGATTCCCGAACCTGCAAAGATATCCTCTATCTTGCCCACGGCGACGGTTTCGATGCCGCGCTTTTGCAGGGTATTTAACAGAGTGTCTCGCGGCGGTTGCAAGGAAAAATCGCGGCGGTCGGCGGTGCGGATAAATTTGCCGCCCTCGGTCGTAAACGGGCGGGCGATGATCCGCCCCACCGCGTCCGCTCCGGTCATGATTTCGCGGGCCTTTCGGCAATATTCATACAGGGTTTCCAAGGGGACGATATCGGTATGCGCGGCGATTTGCAATACGCTGTCGGCCGACGTATAGACGATCGGATTGCCCGTCCGCAAATGCTCCGCGCCGTACCGCTCGATGACGGCGGTGCCGCTGATCGCAAGGTTGCCCAAAATCTTTTTTTGATAGGCGGTTTCTAATTTGTCGACGATCCGTTTCGGAAAGCCGTCGGGATAGGTCGGAAAGGGCCGCTCGGTCAGAATGCCCGCGATTTCCCAATGCCCCGTCGTGGTATCCTTGCCGACCGACAATTCGCGCAGGCGAGCGATCGCGGCGGTATGAGAGGTTGACGGTTGACAGATGACAGTTGATGGTTGCGGTTGGGATTTACCGCATTCCGAACGGCAGAAAGCCGTATCGCGTTTTGTGTCATTCTGAACGCGGTGAAGAAGCTCGTCCTTTATACCGTCGATTTCGTTCAAACCAAGCCGCGCCAAATTCGGCAGCCGCAAGCCCGTTTTTTTAACGATATTGAGATAGGTATTGCTGCCCGCGTCGCCGTACAGGGCGGCATCGGGCGCCTCGCCGATTCCGAAACTGTCGATGACGATCAGAAAAATTCTCATGCGAATAGTATAGCATACTTAAACCTTCGGAGCAAACCAAAGAAAGGGCGGGCGGGGTAGCGCAACGGCATAACCTTTTCGAATGGGCGATAAGCCTGTCATTTCTCGAGCGAAGCCGAGACCCCCCCCCCCCGACACTTTTTTTATTCGGTCGGAGATCTCTCCGCTCCGCTTCGCTCCGGTCGAGATGACAGATAAGGTTCGCTCCGGTCGAGATGGCATGTTTGGCGCGCTTTGTTCCCCTATCCTTTTAAACTGATCACTGACCACTGATCACTAATCACTCTCGAGCGAAGTCGAGAAACTCCCTGAAACTGATCACTGACCACTGATCACTAACCACTATTGCGCCGCCGCCGTGTGCTTCCATTCGCGCAGCAAATCTCCCAACCGATCGTTCAGCGTCACCGCGCGAACCTCCTCCATCGCGTAAATATTGTCCGTCAATAATTCTTTGCCGTTCATCACGATTTTGATCTTGCCGACGGTTTGATGCTTTTCCACCGGCGCGGTCAGCTTTTCGGGCAGCTCGCAGACAAATTTTACGGTTTTGATTTCGCCCTCCGCCAAGGGATAAAACAGGGATTTATAGGAATAGACGCGCACGGCGGGCTTGCGGCCGTTGATGACGGACAGTTCCCCGAGGTGTTTTTGCGCGGGTAAAATTTCGGTCAGCTTGTATTTTTTAAAGCCCTCGTCCATCAGGCGCATACATTCGGGAAACATCGGCCCGCAGTTCAGCACGACGGCGACCAGCTGCATTCCGTCGCGCTCGGCCGCCGCCACAAGGCACCGCCCCGCCGCCCGCGTAAAGCCCGTTTTGACGCCGTTGCCGCCCTCGTATTGGAACAGGATTTTGTTTTTGTTGTGAATGCGCCGCCCGTAGTCGCGGTTGACCCACGTCGTTTTGTATTCCTTGGAGCCGACAATCCGTTTAAAGGCCGGATTGCCCATCGCGTAACAGCTGATCCGGCACAAGTCGCGCGCGGTCGTATAGTGATCCTTGTGGTGCAGGCCGTGCGGATTCATGAAATGGGAATTGACCGCCCCGACTTTTTGGGCGAATCCGTTCATCATGCCGGCGAATTTTTCCACGCTTCCGGCGGCGTGAATCGCCAAAGCCGCCGCGCAGTCGTTGCCCGATTGCAGCATAAGGCCGTACAGCAGGGCCTCGACGGTCATCGGCTCGTCTTTTTCCAAATAGATCGAGCTGCCCTCGACGCCCACGGCTTCGGCGGGAATTTTTACGACCGTATTCAAATCGCAGTTTTCGATCACGACGATCGCGGTGACGACCTTGGTCGTGCTGGCCATCGGCAAGCGTTTATCGGGATTGAGGGAATTCAGAATCCTGCCGCTCCGCGCTTCCATGACCGTCATGCTTTCGGCGCAGGAAGAAGCGATAGAATCCGCGGCGGCTTCGGTTTCGTTTTTTGAAAAAGAACGGCCGCCCGCATCGGCGCGCGCGCTTTGCCCGGCAAGCGGCAAAGCCGCCGTCAGAACGGCGGCGATAACGAAAAATAGGAATAAGCGTTTTTTATATAAGAGTTTCATTTCATTTACCTTATTGAAAGTGAAAAATAAGTTTTTTGCCCGCCGACAAAGCCGTCTTTTCGGGTATTCGACCGAAATTTTCAGTTTTCAGTTTTCAGTTTTCACTTTTCAGTTATGCCTTTCGCTCCCGCAATCGCTCCCTCTATGACGGCTTCTTTCCGCTTTTCAACAGCGACGCGACCAATTCGGGCACAAGGCCGAGAATCTTTTCATAGCCGCTTTCGCCCTCCAAGCTCATCAGTTTCAGACTGCCGCCCTCGCTGACCAAAAAGCCGATCGGGGAAATCGTGACGCCGCCGCCGCTGCCGCCCGCGAAGGGAAAGCCCTCTTTGTTTTTCTTGTTGGCCGACATATCGGAGTACTCGCCGCCGCCGGTCATAAAGCCCATGGACACGCGGCTGACCGGCAGAATCGTTTTGCCGTCCGCCGTCGTGACGGGCGTGCCGATCACGGTGTCGGTGTCGGACAGCGTGCGGATATTGATCATCGAGTCGCTCATCAGCCGCTCGATGGGGTGTTCGGGTTTTTCTGTAATATACTTCATATCTTCTCCTTTCTCAAGAGGGGACGTCGCTCACTCGTCAGCCGGTCAAGCAAGTATGCGCGACCTCGATTCGCTCGTGCCCCTCTTGTGCTCCCCTATAGATAAAGCCTACTCCGCTCCCCGGCCCGTCAGGCGGGCTTACTCGTGTCAGTACGGCTTTATCATTTCGGTTTTTTACTTTAACGCTTTCCCTAACTCAAATATTTGATACGGCAGCGTACGCTTTCCCGGCACTTCCGCAGCGCGGCCTGTTCGCGGATGCTGCGGCGGATCTGCCGATAGAGCGTTTGCGCTGCGCTGAGGATAATATTTGCAATCGACATTGCGATTATACAGTCGGCCGCTATTTTTATGGAATGTTTTTCAAAGTCGGGAACGACGCGCCGCCCGACGCGCGCCCCCGGTTCGCGGTTTTTTAAAAAGGAAAACGCCGCGCCGCTCAAAAATGCGAAAGCTTGCGCGAATAACACCGTGTTTTTCGCTTCCCCCGCCCCTAACCGCGCCCCTAAAACGACGCGCCGAACGCGCAGCCGCCGCACATAGGGAATGTTGACGGCCTCGGCGATATCCTCCGGCGTCAAATTTTTCAGCGCGTCGGGCGTAATCGGAAAATACGTCGGGATTCCTTTCCGGTCGGTCAGCACGGGACAGCCGTCCTCCACCGTAAACGTGCCGCAATAGATTGTGATTTTAAAAAACGATACGCAAAAATCGGCGTTCAGATTCAGCAAATCGGCGTTCGCCCGCAATCCGAACCGGATATGTATCAGGGCAAGCAGCGCAAAAAACGCCGCCGCGCCGGACAGCGCGTAAAGGATAGGCGCGAGCATGTTCATTGGGATAGTATGATATAAGAATAGAGATATTATACAAAAATTGCGTCAATGTTTTTGTTTGACTTATACACATACCCATACGTATGTGCAACCGCTTGGCTGACAGTGCGGCTTGTCAAAAGACCATACTGATTGTAAACGTTAGTTTCGGTAACGGCGTCAACGTCCGTTCCTGCGGTTTTTACGATAGAGTTCACCCGCCCTTTTAGCGTGTTGTCGTAGTTGCAAGTGATCCCGCTGCCGGTTAGGTTGTCCGCGCCGGAAGTCTGCCGTCCGGTCGCCTCTTAATTATTTAATAAATAATCCTGCTAATATAGAAACTCCACAGAACAATGCTACTACTGCTAAAACTATTAAAAAGGAAAAAAGAAATACTTTGATATGTGTGAGGCTTGTTTTATTGAGTAAAAAAACAAAAAGCACATACAATCCTATTACAATGGCAATTGTAGCCCAACCAATGAGAGCCGTTTTAACCGACTCAATTGTCGCTCCAACAAGTGCACCGAACGCATCGCCAATACACATTAACAAATATAAAATAAATTTCATGTTATTTTCCTTGATCCAAAAATAGTTTCATTTAAAAATCCCATTGCAAGATTCTTAGCATATTTCCAAGAGGAAAAAGAGAAAGGCAGCCTTTTTTGCCAACCGCCCCTCTTAAACCGAATCCTAAATACTGTTGTGTGTTTCATTGAGATTGTTTTCGACTTTCTTTTCTTCCTGTTTTCTGAAACGTTCAATCATGCCTTTCTGTATTGCGACACATCCGATTGCGATACAAAGAAATACAGCAAAAAACCAAACCAAAGCCCATATTAATACAAGCGGCATTTCTAACTGCGCAATGAAAAAAATATAAACTAATCCGCCTATGCCTCCAAATAAAATAACGGGAATCAAGATTAGCAAATAGTATAGAGCAACAAAAATTCGTTTTTTCGTAATAGTGAAAATATTATAAAAGCCCATAAATATCACTATCACAAAGCCCAAGTACGGCAGTGCTCCCAAAAATGATTGGAGTTTAAGGGATATTAGTTTTTCTTGCTTTTTCTTTTCCATTTTTCACCAAAATTTTATCGTTATTTTAATGCCTATGCCCCAAGATAAACCAAGCGTGAGTTTCCCGTTGTCCCATTTTGCCGTAGCGCCAACCGAACCGACTAAAAGTTCCGTATCAAAATGTTCTGAATACATCCCGACTGTTAATGCGGTAGCCTGCACATCGAAAAGAGCAACCTTGCTTTTCGAGAAGTCAAAATCGAGTAAATCAAGTTGCAACGATCTTCCTTTGAGACCAAAATAATCGGTACTGTTGACATGCATTCGCCCATCAAATACATCTACACCAGCAGAGATAAGAGTAAAGCCTTTTTCGTTTACCGTTAATAATTTAACTTCCCAAGGCAAAACTCTTGCTTCAAAAGCAGATAGAAAGACTTCACCCATGTAAGCCAAATCCGTCCTCCGCAACTTCGCTTTCGGAGTAAAACTTCGTGGACGAGTTAAGGCTTCCCTTGCTAGTAAATTATTTCATTGAAATATCTGTTAATCAGTACTTCTCCTGAAAAAAGTTTTTCTTTCAATTGGAGTAATTTCTCCTTTTCTTTGAATCCTTTGCGATTCTCAAAAAAACTACTTAGTAGCCTTTCCTCTTCTTTGGTTGCTAAAGTTTTGCTTTTACTAATTAAAGCTTGACCTACCGCATCCATATGACCTAACAGGTAAAAACCGTGCAAGCTTAAAGTATAGCCAGCAAGCAAGCAAAACTCAAAAGAACCAAAATAGTCTTTTATTCCTATTGCGATATACTCTCTCCATTTCGATAAGAAGAATAATTGATCATAGTTTGCAGGATTTTGATTTACATTACCCTCTATGGCATAATACCAAGAAAGTGTGAGAATAGTCGTGAGCAATTGCACGCTTTTCTTTTGACTGTATACTTCTTCTAAATACACAATCTCGGCGTTAAAATCCAAAAGATTTTCGAACTCAATCATTTTTTCATCGCTGAAAAACAGATTCATTTTTATAACCGTTCCTTTCTGCGAAAGGCACCGATGAGTCATAAAACTCGGGCGGCGCGACTCGCAATTTAATTTATATAATTTCCTCTGAAGGTTGTTGTACTACAGCACACGAGGAAGTTGATGCGAATAAAGTATTTAGAAAACACCACGGAACGAGTAAAAGCCGTTCCGTGGCCGAATTATTCCTCCTATTGCAGCCTTCAGACTTTAACCGCCAAAGAGCTGTACAAAGAAAGTTCCTATCTTAATGGCTCCATCAATTATAATGAACCTTACAGTCGGATCGCCTGCTGCCAGTGTCAAAACAGCTGTCGAATAACCCAACCCATTAGTAACGATACCGTTTTGCTTTCTTTCAATCTGTTCCATAGCCTCGTCTCACTCTATTTTCTGCAAATCCTCTTCGCCTTGCAAAAACTCCGGCACGGGCTCCTCGGCGGGGATTTCAAAATTGTTGTAAAGGCTTCTGTCCTCCTCGGCGATCCCCTCGTCGATGACCTTTAAGCGGTCGATCAGGGTATCGTAATCGGGCAAATCCTTTAAATCGGTGATTTGGAAACGCTTTAAAAATTCGTCGGTCGTGCCGAACAAAAGGGGCTTGCCCACGGCCTCCTTGCGACCCACGACGCGGATCAGATTGTGCTTTAAGAGCAGCGACAAGGCGTAATCGCTGTTGACGCCGCGCACCTCCTCGATATCGAGGCGCGTAACCGGCTGTTTATAAGCGACGATCGCGGCGGCCTCGAGCGCGGATTTGGACAATTCCTTTTCGCGGATCGGATTCAGCACGCGGGCGATTTCGTCGGCGTAAACGGGATTGGTGGCAAATTGCACCTTGCCGTTGTATGTAATAATCTGTATGCCCGACGCCGAATTGTATTTTTTCTTTAATTTTTCGATCGCGCCGTCGATCTCGCTTTGCTGCAATTCCAGCTTCTCCACGAGGTCGGCAATTGTGACGCCCGCGCCCGACACCAATAAAATGCCCTCTAAAAGTTTATCGAGTTTTGACAGTTCCATGTCGTCCTCCAATTCACAATTCACAATTCACAATTCACAATTTCGGCTGAATTTTTACCGTAATCGTGCCTTGTGCATTCGTAAACGGTTTACCCCTGACTTTCGACTTCCTCCGGCGGTTGCGTTTCGTTGTACGTGATCGCGATATCGTCGAACGCAGCGTTCTGCGCGGCGGTGACGATCTGCAGCTTCAACAATTCCAACAGAGCCAAAAACGTATTGATGATCTCCGAACGCGAATAATCGCGGCTGAACAGCTCGAAAAAGCTGACGGTCTTGCGAAACACGATTGCGTCCTTGATATGCGACATTTTTTCGGCCACCGTGAAGCGGTCTTTTTTGATCTCCTTCGGAGGGATAGGCTCGCTTTCCTTGATGACCTTGTGCAGCAGCGTGGTAAAAGCGTCCAATAAACCGTCCAATGTCAGGCTTTTCAACACGTCGCGGAAATCCCCGGCCGACGCGTCGGGCAGCTTGTAAAAGCGGTCTACGTTTTCCAATTGCCGCAATTTCTCGCCGGCCTCCTGAATGAGCCTATACTCCTCCAAACGGCGGATCAGGCGGCTGCCCTCGTCCTCGCCGTCCGGCGTCGCCAATTCTTTTTCGTTGGGCAGCAGGCTTTTGGACTTCATTTCGAGCAAGGTCGCGGCGACCTCCAAAAACTCGGACGCGCGCTCCAAATCGATCGTATCGAGCTGCTTCATGTATTCCAAATATTGCGAGGTGATCTCGCTGACAAAGATATCCTTGATATCCAGCTTGGCGTTTTTGATGAGGTGCAATAATAAATCCAGCGGGCCGTCAAAGTCCTTTAAATGGACTTTATAGCCGCCAGTATAGTCGATTTGAAGTTGTTCGGTCGTTTCATCCATTGTTTTTAGAAATACCGTGTGCGTTTGTCTTTGACATTCTTTCTTTTTCAGTCGGGCGGTTTTCTTTTGACCGGCCGCCTTGACGGGCAACCTCGACGAAAAAAGCCCGTTACAAAAACAGACCCCACAGCCTGAACAGCCAGCCCGCGACCGTGTTTGCGAGGAAATTGATCACAAAGCCCAAAATATCGAAATATTGCAAAATGTATGCGGAGGACGGGTAATATTCGCAAATCCGCTGAATGACCACGCCCCAAACGATCAGACCGAGCAGGATAAACGTACCGTATTTGCGCATGAACTCGACGAACTTATTGCGGTAGGACGCAAAGCTCTCCACGACGCGAAAGCCGTCCAACGGAAAAATCGGCAGCAGGTTGAATACGATCAAGGCCAGATTGAGCAGCGTGCCCAAAAAGAACACATCCCCGAAAATTTCCGCCGCCGACATGCCGGACGGCGGCGCGAACCGATAGCAAAGGATACATAGAAAGGAAAAGATAATCGCTAAAATCAGGTTGATCGACACGCCCGCCACCGCGACGAAAAACAGATTGCGGCGTTTTTGAAAGTTGCCCATATTGACGGGCACCGGCTTTGCAAAGCCGAAGCCGATCAGCACCAGCATCAGCATACCGATCAAATCGAGATGCGCCATCGGGTTGACCGTCATGCGGCCGTTCAATTTGGCGGTCGGATCGCCGTTTTTATAGGCTATATAGGCGTGTCCGAATTCGTGCAGGGAAAGCGAACCGACGATCAGGATAAGATACAGGACCCCGACCAGCAGGGCGATTTTAAGATCGGAATAGCGATTGATGATCCAAAAAATCATTATATTTACGGACATTTTTCTTTAAGTCGGTCGATCAGGATTGTCCGTCATTCGATGCATTGTCCGACCAAATAAAGAAAAAATAGATTTGATTTGTTATTTGCGTTAAGGAATGGTTTTTACCTTTTGTACGTTGTCCTAAATATTTTCTTTTCCCGTCGCGGCTTTCTTTTGACGGGCCGCCCTCAAAGAAAAAAGCCTTACGCGCTCTCGCGTTCCGTCCGGTACAATTTGAGCGGCTTGCCCTTGTTTTTGATCACGTCCTCGGTGACGACAATCTTTTTCAGCAGCTTATCCGAAGGCGCCTCGTACATGTTATCCAGCATCGCTTCCTCCAAAATGGAGCGCAAGCCGCGCGCGCCGGTTTCCAATTTGATCGCCTTGTCCGCGATCGCCTCCACCGCCGTGTTCTCGAATTCCAAATCCACGCCGTCCATATCGAGCAGCTTGACGTACTGCTTGATCAGCGCGTTTTTGGGCTTGGTCAAAATCTCCACCAACGCGGCTTTGTCGAGCGCGTGCAGGGACACCGTGACCGGCACGCGCCCGATGAATTCGGGAATCAGGCCGTATTTGATCAAATCCTGCGGCTGAACCCGTTTCAGAGTCGCGCCGATATCGATATTCGCCTTGCTGTTGACCGCGGCCCCGAAGCCCAACGAGCTCGTGTTCAAACGCTTTTCCACGATTTTTTCGAGGCCGACAAACGCGCCGCCGAAGATGAACAGGATATTCGTCGTGTCGATTTGCAGGCATTCCTGGTGCGGGTGCTTGCGGCCGCCCTGCGGCGGGACGTTAGCGACCGTGCCTTCCATGATTTTCAGCAGGGCCTGTTGCACGCCCTCGCCCGAAACGTCGCGCGTGATCGAAACGTTCTCACCCTTGCGCGCGATTTTGTCGGTTTCGTCCACATAAATGATGCCGCGTTCCGCCGTCTTTATGTCGAAGTTGGCGGCCTGTATCAATTTTAAGAGGATATTTTCCACGTCCTCGCCGACATAGCCCGCCTCCGTCAGCGTCGTAGCGTCGGCCGTCGCAAACGGCACCTGCAGGATGCGCGCCAACGTGCGCGCGAGCAGCGTTTTGCCGCTTCCCGTGGGACCGAACATCAAAATATTGCTCTTTTCCAATTCTATGCCGCTTTCCGCGCCCTTTTTCTTGGCGTTTTTGGCGTTGTAGTTGATCCGTTTATAGTGATTGTAAACGGCGACGCTCAAAACGCGCTTCGCGTCGTCCTGCCCGACGATATAATCGTCCAAATCGCGCTTGATCTCGTCGGGGCTGGGCAAGTCCTTTCGCGCGGCCTCGGCCTCCTCCTCGTGATGCTCCTCGATGATCGCGTTGCACTGCACGACGCACTCGTTGCAGATGAACACGCCGTTGGGCGCGGCGATCAGCCGCAGAACCATGTTCTGCGATTTGCCGCAGAAGGAGCAATGCATGTCTTTGTTGTCGTCTGATAATTTAGCCATTTTTCCTCTCGCCGCCGCAGATCGGGCGTAATGCGGGCTACGCTTGGTCATTCGGCTCGGTCATGTACGCGTTGAGTACACTCCCTCGCCGCCATTGCCAACGGTTGCCCGCTCGGGCGCCCAATTCTCGGCGGCTAAAATTACTTTTTATTGATTAAGAGTATTGTCCTTACTTGCGTTTGGTGAAGATTTTATCGATCAGCCCGTACCGCATCGCTTCGTCGGCGTTCATAAAGAAGTCGCGGTCTACGTCGCGCTCGATCTTTTCAAGAGGCTGTCCGGTCTGCTCGGCGAGAATTTTATTCATGCGCTTCTTCGTTTTCAATATATGCTCGGCGTGGATCGCAATGTCGCTGGCCTGCCCTTGCGTGCCGCCCAAAGGCTGATGGATCATCACCTCGCTGTTCGGTAGGCAGAATCGTTTGCCCTTCGCGCCCGCCGCCAGCAGAAACGCGCCCATCGACGCGCACATACCGATGCAAATCGTGTTGACATCGCATTTGATATAGTTCATCGTATCGAAGATCGCCATGCCCGCCGTCACGCTGCCGCCCGGACTGTTGATATACAGGCTGATATCCTTGTCGGGGTCTTTCCCCTCTAAATAGATCAACTGCGCGATCACGATATCCGCCGAAACGTCGTCGATCTCTCCGGTCAAAAAGACGATCCGATCCTCGAGCAAACGGGAATAGATATCGTACGAACGCTCGCCTCTGTTGCTTTGCTCTACCACCATGGGCACGAGATTATTTTTCATTACGGTTAAACTCTCCTATATTGCATTTTTGTCATCGCTTCATTTTATCATATGTTTTTAGCAATGTCAAGCATTGATTGCTAACTTTTGTTTCACGATTTTATCTCGGTCTCCGAACGACCGCATGACGGGCGGGAAAAGTCCGCCACCCCGCCGCCTGTCGGCGGCACCCCTCCGCAGAGGGGAATTTTTCAGCGGTTGGGATTTCGCGGCGGTTTAAGCCGACGCCTTCGCCTTGACGAATTTGTTGTTCGCTTTCAAGAAAGCGACGAACTTCTTCATCAGCACGTCGTTTTTCAGATAATCCAAATCGCGCCCGCTCATTTCCTTTTTGTAATCCTCGAACGGCTTTTCGATTTCGGCGGCGGCGGTTTTGATTTCCTCGTCGAGATCGGCGTCCGCGACCTTGATATCCTCGGCCTTCAAAATAGCCTCGACCGTCAGGCGGGTCTTGACCGCTTTCTTCGCATCCTCCGCCCGATCCTTTCGGAAATCCTCCGCGGTCGTTTTGGTGTATTGGAAGTAATCGTCCAACTTCATGCCCTGATACATCAGCCGGTATTCAAAGTCCTTTAACATGTAATCGAGCTGTTCGTCGATCATGACTTGCGGAATATCGGCCTCCGCGCCCGCCGTGATTTTTTCAAGCAGCTCGTTTTCCATTTCGGCGTTGTCTTTCTTTTCCGCGCTCTTTTTGAGTTTATCCAAAACGTCGGCCTTATATTCCTTGAACGTGTCGAACGAGGAAACGTCCTTGGCAAAGTCGTCGTCCAAAGCGGGCAATTCCTTTTGCTTGACCTCGTGGATTTTGCATTTGAAAACGGCTTCCTTGTCCGCTAACTCTTTCGCGTGGTAGTCGGCCGGAAATTTCACGGTAACGTCCTTTTCCTCGCCCGCTTGAACGCCGATCAGCTGATCCTCGAAGCCCGGAATAAAGGAACCGCTTCCGATTTCCAATTCCTGCTTCTCGGCGGTGCCGCCCTTGAACTTCTCGCCGCCGACCGAGCCGCTGTAATCCAACGTGACAAAATCGCCCTTTTGAATCGGACGGGAGGCCTCGACCTTGCGCGAAACGCGTTCGCGGGCCTTTTCGATCTCATTGTCGGCCTCCTTGCCGCTCACGGCCGTCGCGACCAGCTTGCATTCGAGGCCCTTATACGCGCCGAGTTTGACTTCGGGCTTGGTATAGATTTCGGCGGTGAAGACCGCGCCGTTTTCGTCGATACTGTCAAAATCGATATCGGGCTGCGAAACCGGATGAATATCGGGATTTTTGTCCAGCGCCTCGGCGTATAATTTGGGGAACACTGCGTTGAAAGCGTCCTCGAAGAACACCGACGGCCCGTACATGTTCTCGATGATCTTGCGCGGCACCTTGCCCTTGCGGAAGCCGCCGAGCTGATACTTATTTTTGGTTTTTAAATAGGCGTCGTTGACGGCCTTTTCCCACTCGCCCGCGTCCAATTTGAACGAGAACTTCACCTTGCCCTTTTGTTTCTCCGCTTGATAGTCCATGAACTGTCGTTACTCCTCTTTTTCGACTGCAATCAGTCAAATACATATTTGATTATTTTATCATATTTAGGGATTTTTAGCAAACGTTTACCGTCGGTTGCGCGTATTTTCTGTCAAAGCTTCAAAATCTCCAACCGCAGCTCGTCCGACGAATCGAACTGCATCTCGGTGATATTGCGGATTTCGGTCGCCGTCACGCCGTCGTCCTGACCGTCGCGGTCAAGCGCCTGCACCTTGACGATCTCGGCTTCCTCGTCAAATTCCGACACATAGCCGACGATATCCAACCGGCCGCTGTCGCACAGCTCGAACGAGCATATCTTTTTGTATTTCAGCGCGTGTTTGATCATACCCTCCAAAATCTCGCCGCCGAAAGAGAGCGTTTCATACCGGCTTTGTTTTTTGTGGTAGAACAATTTCTTGATGCGTTTGACGTAGGAGTCCTCGACTTCGAGCTTCACGATATGCTCGATGACGGCCGCGAACACGCCGTCGCCGTTTCCGGACGGGTCGATCGCCTCGACCAGAAAAAATTCGTCGTCCACGCCGATAACGTACCCCACCGCGAATTTGTTCAAATCGCGGTCGTCCAAATAAACGCAGCACAGCTTTTGCTCGTTCATCAATTCTTTCAAGTAATTTTTCATATTTTCTCCAACGTTTTTTTGTCCATAGGCAGCTTCTTGTCCAGCGGATACGGCTTCGCTCCGTCAAACAGGTCGGATATCCGAACCGTTTGTTCGGAATAGACCCATTGAGGATTCCCGCCCAAATGAATCGGTTTACCGTTCGGCGTCACCCAATCCTCAAACCGAAATATTACTTCGTCGGAATTATTCGTATGAATAATTCGGCTTAATCCATAAAAACAGCTCGGTTCATCGAACCGGATTTTTGAAACCTGCAACGTTTCACGATCCATATCAAAAAGAAAAACCCGCCCTAAAACGTATACCGCGAGAAACCGTTCGTTTAATCGGGATACGATCGGGTGTCGATTGCCGTAAGAATAAATTTCTTTAATCGGTTCGATCGTTTCCGCGCCGACCAGTTGCAGACTTCCCTTTGTCGCGGTCTTTATGCAAGCGCAAAATAATTTGTCTTTATACAGAAAAATTTCGTCGCAACCTTTTAACGGGGTCGCCGCAAGAATTTTTCCCGTCCCGATCGAATATTTGCACAGTTCGTTGTCGCCGTTGTGCACAAACATTTGGGAACCGTCAAACGATAGGTTTAATCCGTAGCCGGCTTGGAATAACGACATGATACTCTCATTCGGCAAGGTCACCGTATACGACAATTCACCGTTTTTATCAAAGAATTTGCACGACGCCGTCGTACGAAACGCCAAGTCGCAGGCTTCCCTTGTGTTAATTGTTTTAGGGCTGTAACAATCGCATTCCGAACGGGAAATACAATCCGAGTCAAACGCCTCATATTTTGTGATAAGCAGGCCTTTCGACGTCGTTTCATCATACTTACATTCAACGATCATAGACTGTTTCCTCTTCGAGCTATGCGCCTTTAACCTATTGACAATCCGAAAGAAAAAGACCCGCCGGTTAAGACGAGCCTTTTACCAAACACGTTTCGCGGTTCCTCGACAATTTAATACCGCTCTTTGGAATTGCGCTTTTTCGCGGCCTCGGACTTTTTTTTGCGGCGCACGGAAGGCTTCTCATAATGCTCCTTCTTGCGGAGGTCGCCCATAATGTTGTCCTTTTGGCACTTGCGTTTAAAACGCTTAATCGCGTTTTCCAAGGACTCGTTTTCACCGACTCGTATCGTGGACATTTTATTCACCTCCTCGTTTTGAATTTCACTTTTTCTTGGAAAACAACCGTCGCGGTTGCCCGCCTGAAAAAATCAATTCGGCCGCCGTCCGCATACATTGATAGTATACACGGAGGAAACCGACCATGATCCGAATTATCTGCGTCAAATGCCCCCGCCCGTTTAATCGGGTTTTAAGGCTGTTCTTAAAAAAGTAACACTATTGCGCCGCCGCTTCCGCCGGCGTTTCGACCGCGACCGCTTTGGGCGTTTCCGGCGCGGGAGCCTGAACGGGCGCGGAAGCGGGCGCGGCGGCGCGCATGGTTTTCATGCAACGGGTACAGACATAGCCCGTTTGTTTTTTGCCGTCCGTCTCGAACGCAATCTTTTGCAAATTCGCCTCGTAAAACCGATTGGTTTTAATATTAGAATGACTGACGAGGTGTCCCGACAGCTTTCCCTTTCCGCAAATTGAACATACTCTTGACATAAAAATAGTACTCCTTAACTAAACAACCGAAATATTTTACCACAAACAACCGCATAACGCAAGCGTTTTGAGGTCAAAAACCGCGGCGACAACCTAACGGCAAGTTGTAAAATGGAGAGCAACGGGACAAGAGAAGACCCACGAGGTTGATTCTTTGGTACAATAGTGTTGAAGAGGCACAAAAAGTATCAAAGGAGGGACCTAACGTGGGTCAAGAAGATTGTA